>JANOEF010000286.1:0-3493 GCA_031413075.1 Acidobacteriota bacterium
AAATAATTATTTCAAATTTTCGTTGACCGAGAACGATCTTATCGGCGATATACTCAGGTCGCGGCAACGTAAAGTTCTGACTATTTGCAGTTCTCTTTTGAGCCCAGGCTGTCCACCAACATTCATTGCTCGGGCTCACCCTCAGTTTTTCGACCACTACATTAAAATGTTCTTTCGGATAGTTAAACAGAGTATTCATAATCCGAAAGTAATTATATGGAACACAAAGGACCAGAATTCCGACAGCGATTATCGAAAGGTACCGTTGTGGGGTTTTAAGGTAGTCAATTACCCCCTGCAAACCTGCACCGACGATCAGCGAAATGCCTAACGAAATCAAGATTATCCAGCGCCAGGGGAATTGGATCTTTTGCAAAAGTGAAACATTTTCCCAAATTTTAAGACTAACCGGAGTGGCCATGATCAAAGCAAAAACTGTCAAAGCGAGGGCATTCGTCATCGGATATTGCTTGTTTTCCCGGGCTTTGAGGAAATAAATGATTCCAAAAGAGAAACCTAAACCGAGAGTGAGAAACAACATTAAATCAACATAGCCGGAAGTTTTGGCAAGATCTCCGTCAATAAATGGAAAATAGCTTAAAAAGGCAAAGTGTGGTTTGAATGAAAAAACATCCGAGGAGAACATTTCACCTGAATGTTTGACGTAAGCCAGTTCGGTCGCCATCCGGACCCAGTAAAAACTACTTAATAACAAACTGATCGAGACGGAGACCGCCAATTTGCAAAAACTGGGAATCAAACTCGATCTTCGGAGGGAAAACAGAGTATAAATAACAAGTGAGAGCGAAGCCATCACTGTCGTCGGCAAATGCGAAAGAATCAAAAGGGCAAAAGCAATTGCCAGTCCGAAGATATCGCCTAAACGACCTTTTTGACAAACCCGATAGGTCAGCAGAAAACAAAACGGGAGAACCGCCGCCGCCGTAAATTCGGCAAAGAGCGACGCACTGTAAAACTGATTGACGTGATACGGCAAAACTATGTAAGTTAATCCCGCGATGACCGAACTGGACTCGGAAAACCATTCACGAGACCAAAAATAAACTCCAACCCCGCTCAGAAAAAATAAAAAAGCGATCATCAGACAGGCCGCATCGAACCAATTGCCGATAAGAGAGTGAAAAACAATTAAGATATAGTAGGTGAGCGGTGGATAAAATCTGACCCCGACATCACCGTAACCGTAATTTGTTTGATGTGACCAACTTGGATAATAACTGCCATTTACGACCGAATCGTAAAAAGTTTGCGAAAATTGAAAATGCTGAGGCATATCATTGCCTCCCGGAATCCCTCCAAAGTAGGCAGGTAAGGTAATGATTATCGAAAACAAAAATAGGATGCTCAGGTTAAAGAACAATGGGTTTTTATGATTCAATTTTGAAATTTTTTCTATCATTGTTTTAAAACGGCCTAGATTGGAATTCAAAGGTTAATTTCGTAAATCTTATTGAGGAGGGATTTTTGTTTTGGCGGTGTCCAGGATCATTTCGCAGGTTTGTTTGTTTAACAGATAGGGAACATCGGTGGGGTCAACTAAATTGTTTGCTTTATCAATTCTAAAATCTTTATTATTGGGGAGTCTCACTGATCTGAGGAGCGGAAAAATCTCACTCAAATTGTTGGGGCAACGGCCCTGTTTGGTTTTGAATTCTTGTAAAACTAGGCGAACCGCATCACGCTCCTCGAGTGAATCCAATTGCTTCAGACGCAATTCGGCAATTTCTCGGGTTTGACTGTCTTGAGCCTCAAAGAGCATTTGATCATACAGAACACGGGCCGTTTGACGGCTTCCGCCCGCAGATTTCATTTGGGCGGCCATCATTTTCAAAAATGGTGGTGAACCTGGAATTTGAGAACCCTGTCCATAAACCTCGGCCGCCTTTTCATAGTTTTTGAGCCGCCAATAGATATAGCCAAGATATTGATGAAGCCGCCACTCTTGGGGATTATTGGCAATTCCTTTCTCGGTAATTTGAATGGCTTGTTGAGGGTCAATGGCCGGGAGGACGATTGCCCCGTATGAATAAGCAGCCTGAAACCTTGGGTCGAGCGTCGTCGCGGTATCTAAAAATGGATATAAAAGCCGGGGATTGAGAGGTCTCAGGTTTTCCAGATTAATATTTTCCTCAGGATTTTTGATGAGTTTGTTCCCGATGTATTGGAGCGATTGCATCCAATACCAATCTGCCATTAACCCGTTAAATCCAAGACTGTAATTTTTTAATCTGGCCCCCTCGAGTGCTAAATCCTGATCTTCGTAATTCTCGGGTAATGGTGGCCGTGATTTTTCGACATGGTTACTCAGAACGAAAATAAAGCCAAAACCGATCGCAACCAGCAAAAGCGAAAAGCTCAATTGTTTTGAACCATTTTTCATTTATCTATTTGAAATTACGACGGCTAAAAATTAACACTGTAATCACCAGCAAAATGCAAATATAAACGATTGCATAGCCAATCGCACCAAAAATCATGGATGACGGCGGGACGTCGCCGTGTGCGGCATTGGCGATAAAACTGAAGTGGGATAGATTTGGTAAGACGTAATAGATAGTGCCGAAGACAAACTTGGCCAGGGTTGAACCGAGATTATTGGCTAAATCGTTGAGCGAGGTGCTGAAATGACCGATAATAAAGATAAAAAACGATAAAAGGGCGGATAAAGCGGGGGAGGAAAATGATGAGAAAAGCACCGCCACCGCCGTTAAAATCATCAGTTCAAGAAAGATTAAAAGGATTGCGCCCCAGATGGAAAAGGCAACATCTTTGCCGCCGACATACAACAGTGCCAGCGTTACGCCAACTCCCATGACGAGGACATTCACGAAAAGCGTTAAACATAAGCCCAGATATTTTCCCGCCACGAATTCTGCTCGCCCGACCGGCTTAGAAAAAATTGCATATATTGTTCGTTTTTCGATTTCTTTTGAAACCAGGCTCACACCGACAAAAATTGAAATAAATGCCCCGAAAAGGAGCATCGCGCTCAATCCGAGATTGACAATTGTTCGCGCCTCCTGCCCGGCGGTCAATTCTCCTAAAAAAATCGCGGCGGCCGTGAGCAAAAGAACAAACAATACGAGGTTATACAGAACACGGTCACGCACCGCCTCGCGGAAAGTATTCAGGGCGATTGAATAAATACGATTAAAGGAAAGAATTGAATTATTATTTGTTTGACTCACGTTGGCTTTCGGAAGGATTAGAATCTACCTAACAATAGTAATACATTTCTAGTGAAAATAAAACAAAATTTTCAAAGTGTTTTAATGATTAACAAAATTTAATTGAACGCAGCTGAGGATGAAATAGTGATCGAGGTAAAGGGGATGGCGAGGTTCGAAATATCGTAGCCGAGCCCTCCAACCTGGGTGATGCCGTAGCGTCTGGTACCGGTTTGCGAGATCCCGGAGGCTGCCGTCGGGTTGGCAGAAAAGAAAAAGGTCGCGGGTGAACCACTCCCCGAAAG
>JANOEF010000287.1:0-2623 GCA_031413075.1 Acidobacteriota bacterium
ACGACGACTAATCCGTAAATTATCGCTTGTTTGATAATTCTCAACCAGTTTATGATAGTCTTTATCAGACAAAGTTGTGATAAATTTATTTGGCATATTCATATCGCCATTATATCATAAAACTTCTGCTCGTCTGCTTAATCTCTATTCTAAAACTGCTTTGCTGATAGTGATAGTCCAAATATCAAGGATCGATTGATTAAATGAAATGTTTTGGGTGAAGACCAACCTTGCACCGTCATAATCATTGAATGAAGGTATGTCTTTCACTTTACCCGTCACATTTAGAAAACCGGACAGACGATTTATTCCTGCGTCATTGATAAAATAACTGCTTTCAATGGCAATGCTGTCTCCTTCTAAAATCGGAGTTCCGTCCGTTTCGGTTGCGGATCTGATGACCCAAACACCGGTTCCATTGTCAAGGTTTGGTGATCTGGTGGTGAAAACTGCTCCCGTTTGATCTGAAAATTTATCAAAAACCGGCAGATGTTCAGTCCAACCGCAAACATCCAAAAAACCGGCATTCGGATACATATTTTTCAAATGAATGCGGTCGCTGACAGCCAGCGGTTCGCCGCTGCTTTTCCCGTCCGCGGAAACAATTTCCCAACTCCCCGAACCGTTCTCGCGGTTTGGATTCTTGTGGGTTGAAACAAACATCGTTTCGGTTGGAGCTTGTCTGAATTCCGGCTTGCTCCAAACCGCTCCCCACGCATCGAGATACGAGCCATCGTTGGGATAACGGTTTTGCAAATTAACGACCGAGCCGATTTTAATTACAGATTTATCGGATAAATCAATACTTCTTATTGGCTGGTTTATTCTTTTACTTAACTCATCGGTTTTAGATTGTGTGTACAAATTAACCAAACCGATTCCGCCAAAAATGCCGACTGCCAGTGCCATAATAACTATCATCGGTGTCATGAACGATTGCCGGAACCTCGAAGGTTTCGATGGGACAACAACTGTTTTCTGCTCAGATTTTTGGTTAAATATTGCTTCTGCCGCCTCATTATCAAAGGTAATGATTTCTTCACCGCGAGTGTATTGAATGGTTTGTTCTTCGATGATGAGCAAGTTTTCGCCCAGTCGGATAACTGCTGCGGTAAAGCGATAGCCTAATTTCGGCACGGTTTCGATGATGTTTTTGCCGTCCGCACCGTCTCCGAGCAGTTGTCTGAGCCACGAAACATTTCGCGCCAGCGTTGTTTCCTCGACAAAAGTATCCGTCCAAACCGCGTCGAGCAGTTCACTCTTTTTCGCCACTCGTCCGGCGTTTTCGACAAAATAAAAAAGCAAGTCGAATTGTTTCGGAGTAAGTTGTATTCTTTCATCTTCGCGCCACACACGACGCTCCGTTGCATCAAGGCGAAATATACCAAATTGGTAGAGTTCCTTTGTTTGTTTAGAATTGCTGCTAATCATAAAACACTGATTTTTGCCGTCATTCTACCACAATCCAAAAAAAATCCAAAAAAAATCCAAAAAAAATCCAGACTTTTTTATCCGAAAATCATAGATTCGCTCTCATTCGCCGATAAAGAGTTTTATTTTCGATAAAAACCAATATGGAAATCAAGAGAAATTTTGAAAAACTTGTTGTCACCAAAAGGCGATTCGTCATTCACCAAACGCCGTCGGTTAAACAAACGGCTTGTGCCGTATGCGGAGAACCGATGTTGAGAATCGCACAAGCTGCCAAATTTTTGGGCATCAAACAAAGCCGGATTTTCCAGATTATCGAAACGGGCGCGGCGCATTTTACCGAAGCGGAAGCAGGAGCATTGATGATTTGCCTGACTTCGCTATCGGCAGTTTTAGATTGTGATTCTGTGAAAAAATTAGAGGAGATTAACGAAAGTTAAAAGTTAAAAATTATGGGTAAAGTAGGTTTAGCAATCGCCGGAACATTAGCAACGGGAGTACTCGGCGCAGGAGCGTTTATCGGTTATCAGCAGTTGAGTAATAATAGCAAAACGATCAGTAATACGAACAGCAATGTTTCTGTTCAGCAAGCCAATTCAAACACGGCTAACTCGACTGTGAACAAGGCTGAAGCATTCAAAAACGAACTGATCGGCACCTGGGTCGCGGTGGACAATCCGAAAAAGAAGGCAACATTCACCGCCGATGAAATGACAGCCCTTGAGGACGGGAAAGAAAAGAAATTGAAATACACCCGCCTGAGCAATGGCGAGATCGAAATTGTACTTGACGGAAAGAAACAGCAACTGAAAACCACCTTTGAAGGCGAAGTGCTGACAATAACCGGCGATGAAGCCGTCAAATTTAGACGTGAATCGAGCGGCGCGACTACGACAAACACCAATCCAACCGCTCCGACGGATTCAAGCAATCCGCAGACTTTTAAAAGCTCAATCGGGATGGAGTTTGTCAAAATACCGGCGGGCAGTTTTCAGATGGGTTCAAACATAAATCCAAAAGAAGGGCCGCAACGGCAAGTCACCCTCAGTCAGGAATTTTATCTGGGGAAAACGGAAGTGACGCAAGAGCAATACGAAAAAGTGATGGGAAATAATCCGAGTTATTTCAATGGGTGTCCAAAATGTCCGGCACCGCTGTGCGCATTCGGACCCCAAGACCTATGATGGGACCT
>JANOEF010000288.1:0-3214 GCA_031413075.1 Acidobacteriota bacterium
ATCCAAAACCTACTTCGACTGCCCGTTTGATGGTTTCAATATTATCAAATTCGGCGACTTTTCTGACATCAACACCATAGGTTTTGAGGATTTTGTCGGTTGCTTTGCGAGTTGGAACATCGCGTTCAAAATGCACAAAGTCACGTCCTTTCAATTCTTTAGCTTTTATTTCCTGCCGTTCGGCGTATTCGTGATCTGGCGGACAAATAACTACCAATCTGTCACTTTGCATGGGAACGATAGTAATTCCCCGACGCGGTTCGGGAAAGGCTAAGACCCCCAGTTCGACGACTCCGCTCAAGATGTCGCGGACGACCCGGGTCGTCCTTGAATATTCTAAATCAATTTTGGCACTTGGAAATTTGGTCATAAATTCGCGGACTTTAGCCGGTAATTCATGGAGTCCGACACTATAAACGGTCGCAACCTTAACCGTTCCGCTGATGGTTCCGATCAGTCCCCGCATACTTTCGTGCAAATTGTCATAGCTGACCAAAACGTTTTTACATTCGCGATAAAAAACTTCGCCAGCCGGAGTTAGCCGAACTTCTCTTCTTCCGCGGACTCGTTCCAGGAGCCGCCGCTGAAATTTTTCTTCGAGCGTTTTGATTTGCTGACTGACTGCCGATTGCGTCACAAAATTGCGCTCAGCCGCTAAAGAAAAGCTTTGGGTGTCAACCAAATCACAAAAAACTTTCAAGGTTTCGATATGCATAAAGTAAATTATAAGTTTTGCTGTTAACTTTTAGCAAGCCAGTTGATTTTGTCTTATATCGGGCAATAAAAAAGATTAATTAAACCTTTAACTAAAAGTTATTGGCTTGACCAATCTGGCGAAAATTCGCAAACTATAAAAGTTAATAAATTAATTTTTTATATTTTTATATCAAATTGCAGTCAGACAATTACGAGAGAATCAATTTAGCAATTAACATTACCAAATAATTTTTACTTTTGAAATTTTATTATTGAAATAACATCTCTTTTATTCTCAAAGTTTTCGTCAAACTGTGGTTTTGATAAACAAAAGCAGGTTTATAAAATGCAGTCAGACACGGCGACTATCAATCATTTTTGGCAGTTTGGAAATCGTGGGCGCGTAGCAGTTTTCATTGATGGAAATAATCTTTTTCACGCGGCACGGTTTCATAATTTGGATATAGATTACAACAAACTTTTGCGGGTTTTATTGGGAGATGGCCGGTTGCTCCGGGCATTTTTCTATACCGGAGTGGATGCCGGAGCGGAACGTCAGCAAGGGTTTCTGTTGTGGATGAGGCGGAATGGTTTTCGAGTGGTGCAAAAAGAGCTGAAAACTTTTTATGACGGGACCCGGAAAGCAAATTTAGATGTTGAAATTGCCGTAGATATGCTCAGTTTAGCCGGGAAATACGATACAGCAGTTTTGGTTTCGGGCGATGAAGATTTTGTCTATGCGGTGAATGCGGTAGCGTATAAGGGGTGTCGGGTAGAAGTTGCCGGATTTCGTTCAAACACCGCCCCTAAATTGATTGACGTCGCTGACTTTTTTATTGATTTGGGCGAAATCGGTGAGTTGGTGCGAAAAGATGCTTCTCAGGGCGAACGCTATGATGTACCTTCATTTGTCCCGCCTGATGAAATGCCGCCGCCGGCCTTGCTTCGCACACCGACTATTACGACCGAAATTCATTTGGATCCAAATCCGAATTTCGCCATTGAAAATGAAGATGATTTGCCTAATTTAGTGAGAGTAAATGACAAAAGATGAAACTTTTTACGCTTGACGAAGCCAATCAATTGTTACCGAAAGCAAAAGAAATCGTGGTCAAAATTAAGATGATGCACGGATATACCTCACTTTTTCGCGAGGAAGCCAAAAAAGCAGCCCGGGCTTCTGAACAGGGCGGCGGTATGCCAAGCGGTTCAAAATATGTTACTTCGCTTTATGAAATCGGGAGATTGACTACCGAACTGGAGAGTCTGGGGATCCAGCTCAAAGATTTTGAATCCGGTCTAATTGACTTTCCGGCACTTAGAAACGGCCGAATAGTTCTCCTTTGCTGGAAGCTGGACGAAGGCGACGAAATCCTTTGGTGGCACGACCTTGAGTCGGGATTTGCAGGGAGACAACCACTTTGATTTTGGATTTTGGGATTTAGATTTTGGAGGAGAAGTTTTGCGTGGTGTCTGGTTCAAACTGTTGCTTTCATTAGATTTAGGCTGCTTCCGTGGAACTGTTTTGGGTCTCTGAAACCATCAGACAGAATGTAAAAACCGCTAAATTCAATGTTTTGTTAAATTTCCTATTGACTACTTAAAGTAATTTCTGATATTATCCGCTTGTTTTTGACGAACACCGAAAATTTCTCGAATCTCGCTATTCAGCATTTCTTTTTTATAATCTAACCGAATTATGCATTGCCCTTCTTGTAATCGAAATCTTGCACCAACATTGTCCGTTTGTTACGCTTGCGGCACGATGTTAAATGATTCTGTGCGCGAAGAGCTAGCTTTGAAAATTTCCCCCCTTTCAAAAATAGTCAAAGCCCAGACTAATGAAACTAAAACTGCGGTCAAACCAGAGAATGTAATTCAAAAAACACTGGTGAAGCCCGTTATGTTACCTGAGAATAATATCGAAATATCAGTTCCGCCCGCCTTTAAGCCTAATAGCCGCCCCCCAAACATCGGAGATTATGACTAAAATGACCAGTCCGACTTTAGTTGAGTTTAATAACAAAAATGCCACCCTTCCCGATTGGCGGCTGCAGCTGCAAAATTCAGTCAGAAAACGGTTGGGGACTCGCCACACAGACGATCCAGAAGCTCCAATTATTCAAACTGCACCTCGGCGGGTAAATAATTTAGTGACAAATGGTGCCACCGCGCTGAAGGCCGAAGTCGAGTTTGAAAATGAACCTGTTGCCCAACTAAATCCGTTATTATCAAAAGCTTTACAAAGAATAAGCCAATCTCGGGAAAGATACCTAGTGACTGAAGCTGAGCCGGTTACGGAATCATCAGTCAATCACTCGCTGCCGGCTATTCCTCAAAATTCATTAAAATATTTGCCGGCTACTGACCGAGCACAAATTATTTCAAATCAGGTCAGACCGAATTTGCTGCAATTTAGAGGCGAAGTAAAAGACAAAAACCTTGAGACAAATAAACTGCCGTCTCCGCCGACACCTTTGCCCGCGAAGATCTGCACGAATCGGACGCCGCGTTCGAC
>JANOEF010000289.1:0-12330 GCA_031413075.1 Acidobacteriota bacterium
ACGACGACTAATCCGTAAATTATCGCTTGTTTGATAATTCTCAACCAGTTTATGATAGTCTTTATCAGACAAAGTTGTGATAAATTTATTTGGCATATTCATATCGCCATTATATCATAAAACTTCTGCTCGTCTGCTTAAGTTCCTGCAATTGCGCCTCTCGAAAACGTATCTTCAGGAAACAGCGACAGCAACAGGCATTTATCTTTTACGAACGATATAACGGTTTCGCGCAGGTGCGGAGCAATTTTTGTGGCGAACCAATCGGTAAAGCAAAAAACTTCTTTCTTTGGAAGCTGTCAAAACGTGGCGGCGACTGATAATTTCTGATGTCGGTTGGAGTTAATATTTGGATGGTTGACATAAATTACTCTCTGCCCAAAAGATTTTCGGATTATTAAAACAACTGAAATGCAGGCTCACTGAATCAATTAGTCTGTGTTGCAATATGTAACACAATACTATAATATTGAAAAGGAGTGAGGTAATATTTATGGCGACGACAGTCATCCGAAATTCAAAAAGTGAAAACATCCATTTTCGTGTTTCGCCCAATGAAAAAGAAATCATCGAAAAAGCTGTGGTTGTGTCAGGTCAAAGTCTCACCGATTTTGCAACTCGTTCGCTGCTTAATGCTGCCAATGAAATTTTGGAGCGGGAATATATGACGACTCTTTCTAATCGGGATCGGGACAGGCTACTTGCTTTACTTGATGCTGATGAAGAACCAAATGAGGCTCTGCGGCAAGCGGCAGAAATTCATAATCAGCTCATTACTGAATAATCGTGTATAAAATAGAATCCCTTACCTCGGAACATCTGATTGCCGATTTTGATTGCGGCGATGAGAAGAAAAACAGGTTTTTCAAAGACTTTGCCCTGCAAAATAGCAAAGGGGGCTTGGGTCGCACATATGTGGCCGTTAATCCGGCAGAAGATCGGCGTGTTTACGGCTATTACACAATTTCGAGTAGTGCGGTAAAATTCGAGAGTTTGCCGGCTTCCAAACATTTACCGCGCTACCCGCTTCCGGCAATTCTGATCGGGAAACTTGCCATTGATAAAACGGCTCAAAAACAAGGTCTGGGAACGGCACTTTTATTTAACGCCTTAAAACGAGCAACCACCGTTGCCGAAGAAATAGGGGTTTTTTTAATCGAAATCAAAGCTGTTAATGAAAGAGCTAAAAATCTCTATGTAAAAATCGGTTTTCTCGAAATGTTGGATGAGCCGATGAAATTATATCTCGGTATTAAAAAAGTTCGGCAACTACTGACGGAACTGGAAAATAAGAAAAAGTAGTCCTTCATCATACTCACTACAAAAAGTATCTATTGTGTGTCGGGTCATTGTCATTGTGCGACAGCATTAAATTTCTTATCGTTCTGATCTGGCGAATGCTGATTTCAAAGTAAATATGAGTCAGTCTGAACGAAACTCAATATCAGTAGTTTTGAATATTACTTGGGGTGCGGCAGGCAGTTTAAATTACAGCAATGGCAGTTGGACAACTGAACGCACATATTCAAAAGATGGCTATGGCTTAGTCAGACAAAGATTTTCATAATTATGAGAGATATTTCAATACAGTTATCAGGAATAAACGGAGAGCCTCTAGGTAAATTGCGAACAACAGCTTGGCAATTAATTGAAAAGGCAGAGCAAGAAGCACGAAATCGTAATCTTTCTAAAACATCCGCTCTTAAAGCAATTCTTAGTGAAGTTCTGGAAGAAAGCAACTTTAGTGTCTCAGATAAAAACTTATCGGATGAATGCTCAGATCATGCTCAAGGAGCAAATTCGACTAAAGAAGGCGGCAGATGATGATGCCAAACGCAACCAGGCAGCCGCGACAGCCATGCAGCAAAGCCTTAAAAATCTGGCGGATACGTTGACCGTTTCGGCAGCGGACGGACTGGATTTTGAGAGCAGTACGAATCTCATCAAACCACCCTTAGATTTTGCTAAAAACTCACCTTCGCCGTGTGGCTCTGGCGCGCCGAGTTTGACCTTTGGCGACTCCCAAACCGTTGATGCCCGTTGTCTGCCCTCAGGGTTAAGCAAGTTTATTGATGATTCAATTGAAAAAGAATTTGCCAAGTCTCCGCCGGGAGTTGGCGAAAGAGTCCAGAAGGGCTTTCAGGCATTGATGACTCAAGACCGGCAGGCAGCCAAACTGTGGTTTGAAGATGCTCTAACTCGAGACCCTAAAAACGAAGGGCTAAGGAGGCTGATCGAACTGGTTGATTATACGTCAAAGTATCAATCACGCCCCAAAGTTATTAAATTAGCCCCCAAACAATCCAATCATATAGGGCTCACAGAAAAAGAATTTCTTGCGATTATGTTTGAACCGGAACAACCTAAGAACCTGCAAGTTCCCCAGAAAGGTGATGAAGAACTTCTTATAACACCGCCCAAAAGACTTAAAAATCTTAAATTGCCCGGATCGGATGATATTGCCTTTCTCTTTATGGGTGAGAACGACCTGCCACCGCAAATCATTGATTTTCCTGACGGTCGTTTCGAGGTATATCAGCCGGCAGTCGGTATCACTGTTTTCTACTCCGAAGGGCCATATGTAGTTCAGGCAAATGGTGGAGTTAAACGTTCGACCAATAAGGAAGACATTTCACTTTGGGAGAGTTGGTTCAAAACTTCCGGCACAGGACTTGAACCACTGCCAAAAACAGTTAAAAAGCCGTAGAGCCAATCTTTAATGGATTTGGCTTATTTCATCAAAAACTATGGATAAAAAAACTATTCGCGGGCTCAGATTCGGTTGGCTTTTATTGTTTCTTACTTTTGCTGTTCCAACCATTGCTGACGGCCAAACGTCCATTCCGCCTGCCGCGCAAGAGGCGATTGATAAAGGAGTCATCGCCGCTAAACTGCCTGATTATCCGTTAGCCATTAAGTATTTTGAAGAAGCTCGAAAGTTTGCCCCCGCCGCACCCGTTGTTTATTTTAATCTGGGACTGGCCGAATCAAAGATACCGGGACGGGAGTTGCGGGCGATCTGCTGGCTCGCCGCTTATCTCGCCGCGTCGCCAGATGCTCCGAATAAAGCAGCGATTTTGGATGAAATAAAACTTTTAGAGGTTAAGAATCAAAGCAATTTTCAGCGTGTTATCGGGGCCATGGAAATTGGTGCAAACAGCGTCGCAGGCAGTGATAAATATGACTTTTGGCCTGAGATTACTCGGGTCTGGATACAATCGGGCGATCTGACAGATGCCATTAAAGCGGCGGAGAAAAGTAAATACACGCGGAAAGATGAAATTGTGATGGCTTTGATTGAAAAGGGCGATTTGATCCAGGCCGAAAAGGTTGCGGCTACTGTCACTTATCCAAACGATGAATTTGGTGAAACAATTCGGGTAAAAGTAATGATAGCCAAAGCTGAGGAAAGGATTGGGGCGGGTGATTCTAAAACGGCGCAAGAAATACTTCGAACCACCGTCAAGTCGCCCGGTTTGCTGAATTTGTGGGAGGTCTTACAGAATAACGCTAAAACCGCCGAACTGCAGTCGAAAATAGGAGACAAAGAAGGGGTTAAAACAACCCTGGGAGTAATCCAACTGAGCTACGAAAAAATGTCGGGTTGGAAAGCAGATAGCAAAATTAATTTGTTTGTTAAAGTTGCTGATGCCCAAACTACGGCCGGCGATCTGGCCGGAGCGCGTGAAACTCTGATCACGGCTCATAATCTGGCTGAAACGATCCCTAAGGTTGATAAAAATGATATTTACGCGACAGATACAAAAAGCGATTCGCTCAAAAAAATAGCGGTGCAGGAAGCAAAAATCGGCGATTTCGCTTTAGCCTTAAAAACTACCGAAACAATCTCGGACGAATACCACAAATATTTAGCTCTCAACGAGATTGCCAGGTTTCAAGCTAAAAGCGGGGATTTTATCTCGGCTAAAAAGACACTGGAAATGATCATAGGCTTTCCAAAATCTACTATCCTACCGTTTATTGCGACCGCGCAGGTGAAAGCAGGTGACCGCGCAGGTGCCTTGGAAACCGTGAATTTAATCTTATCGGACAAGTTATTAGTTGAAAAGATCAAACAAAAGAAGGCTCAAGTTTACGTTCCTGATGTAGAATTGTTGACCGGCGTGGCCGACGTTCAAATTCTTCTTAGAGATATACCATCAGCCCGAAAAACATTGGCTATGGCTCAACAGGTATGTGACCGGATTGGCGATAATAAAGGCCATATTACCGAAGATAACTCAAACCGCAAAGCTTCCCAATACTTCATTAACCGGATTTCGGGAAAAATCGGACGGACGGACTCGCCCGCATCAGTTTGGATCGTCTATCTCGAAGATAGTAATACTTACGACGATGCGCCGTTAAATCTGCCAATGTTTCTCGATCTGACAGCTCATTTAAAATCGCTTCCCCAATCAAATGATCCGGAGGTTGTTTTTAAAGCTCTGAAGGAAACAGCGGATAGAATGGCCAGGGGGCAAACCACTGTTCTGGCGCTACTAAAACAGCAATCAATAAAATAATTCGTTTCCAAAATGCGGGTGGCAAAATTTCCTCATCAATCCCCTAACTAATTTAATTGATGATTTTCTAACTGTCTCAGGATTTGAACAGGAAGATTTCAAGACCCGGTTAGCTTTAGGATGTTTGAAAGTACTTCAGAAAGAAATTCCGGTTTCAGGAGGAGATATAGAGACGAAAGCCTATCGAGACAGAGTATTAGGACTGCTCGATCAGAGCTTATCAACCTGGATTTTCTTTATCACATTTGCGTAATTAACCAGTAATTAACCGAAATGTTGCCCTACTGTAACAACCTTTCTATATCATCATTTTTCTTTAACAAAAATATCTTGAAGCTTAAAAAGATACAGATATTCAAAACACCGCGCAAAACGGAAATGAAAAATGAAACGCAATAAACTGGCAAAAAGAAATCAACTTGAGGGCGGCTGGCTTGAAGAATTAGACACAGGCATTGGGCACTATTTTGAAATCGGTGAAATATGGTCATTATGTCGGGAAAATTCGTTCGAATTAACCTTTAATCGCCCGATTCCCCGTTTCAAGTGTTCAAAATGCGAAAGACGATTAGCTGAGCCGTCAATTCAAAAAATAGAGAAAAAGAAAAAGCAACGCAAGCGACAATATCTAGTTTGATCTGAGATTATCAGCCGCCCAACTTAAAGTTAGTCAGTTCGCCAAAAACAAATTCGGCTTCGGGAAACTTTTCTTCAAATTCGAACTGAGATTCAAATTCCCCTGGGATGAAAAATTTTACCGACCATTTATTGTCGACAAATTCTAAAGAAGACAAGTTTTCTACCCAATCACCGCTATTTAGGTAAATAACTTTCCCTTTATTATTTTTTATTTCCTTGATCACCGGTTCGTGAATATGCCCGCAAACGACGTAATCATAGCCTTTGTCAATCGCCAGATCGGCAACAGTATGTTCAAAGTTATTGACATGTTTAAGGGCGGCTTTAACGCTTCCTTTGATCTTTTTTGAAAATGAATATTTTTCGTATCCCAGACTTTCAAGAATTTTGTTAATGAATCGATTCATTCGAATGAGGAGGTCGTAGCCAACCCCGCCCAGTTTGGCGATCCATTTACCATGCTGCATTGACATATCAAAAACGTCCCCGTGAAAAAACCAGATTCGCTGGTCGTTTAAGTCAAGTAATAATTTGTCGTCGAGCAAGAAATTTCCCAGTCTAAAGCCGCTATACTGCCTCAGCATTTCATCGTGATTACCAGTCACATAGACAACTTTGATCCCGTTACTCATCATCTTCAACACCTGCTGAAGAACTCTGGTGTGGCTCTCGGGAAAATACTTTTTACTAAATTGCCAGCCATCAATAAAATCGCCGTTGATAATCAGCCATTCGGGGTGAATTGATTTCAAATACTGTTGCAGCTCTTCCGCATGACATCCATATGTTCCCAGATGAACATCTGAAATTACTGCAATATCTATTTTTCGTTTTGACATTTTTAAGAAGTGTTTACCCTAACAATGTCTGAGAAATCTAACTTTGAGGTTACAAAAAGATTATAAATATATTAATTCGGTGATTTTATCGGGTTGCAGATCGAAATACGTTTCATCCTTTTGCTGTAGGTATGATATTGAAAAGAGTCTAAAGGTTACGCCTTTGATAACCATGGATCGGAAAGAAATTTGCGAATGCTGAAACTTCAACAAAAAAATATCCGGTTGCTTTAGCTCAACTGAAGGATCAAGTATTTTCGTTCAAATCTTTCTTCGGTCAGAAAACAAGGTCGAGGTCTGCTCGACGCCATTGCTGCCGCATTGAAAGGCAGACCAATGACTTTAACTGATGGACTAATTTGTCAACTCGGCTATTTTGCGGAACTAAACACGGTTTTGACTTAACAAATTGAGGAGGAAAGGAAATGTTCATAAATAATTTTTACAAGTATCTTTTACAGGTTTCGTTTTTGGCTTTGTTGATATTTTTCTGTCAGAGTCCATCTCACGCTCAAACCGCGCCTGAACAGCAGTGTTTTAACGCCGTGCAGGGCAAAGTAGCGTGGAATCAGGTGGGAAATACAACCTGGAGTGAAGCTAATATTCGCAATTTGTGTCAGGGAAAGACTAATCCGAGCGCGACTGTCTCTTGTTTTCAGAACGAGATTCGCACTCATAACGATTGGAGTCGCGGCATCAATACCTGTAAGGCTAAAACTACCTCTCCAACTACGAATTCCAGCAGTTCAACTCAGCCTTACCAGCAGTATCTCGGCGGTGAACCGAGTAAAACCGATGTCATGACGCAGGCGGCTTTTCTCGTCAGATTAGACCAGCGGCGGTCCCGGGCCCCGGGCGGACCGTCGGGGGGAGCCTCAAACGGCTCGTCAAACAGTACAAGTAATACATTTACTCTGACCGATGAGCGCGGACTGCCTTTCCTGGTTGATCAAAACTACCCGGCTTTTTACATTATCCCACTGGAAAAACGTCCCCGAATAATGAATCAGGGTAACTGCAACAGCTGCACGGCGTGGGCGACATCAACGGCTCTGGCCACCATTTTGGCAAATGAGGGTAAATATAAATTGTTTATTTCCGGGATGCATTTACCCGATGCGATGCAGTTTTATCAGGGAGCCGGCCGGCAATGCCCAAAAGGTTCCGGCTTGTATTTGGACGAGGGCGTGGGTGGCATGATCTCCAGGGGGGTGAGGATATCTATCGTCGAATCGGCCTCAAACGGCGGTTCTTTCAATTCATCACTGGCTACTCCAATGGGGGATTGGTTGGTCAAGGTGGGTAAAGCCGGCTCGTTGACCAACCCGGATGCCATGCGGAAATTTATCGCCACCAAGGGGGCCTTGGTGGCGGATATTGATATTACTCCCGATTTTAACCGATACTATAACGGAATTTATAATCATACGGATTTTGTCTCTAAAATCATTAAACCTTTAATCCTCATCAACCAAAAAGCGGCGGCCGACCAATTGGAGAAAGAACTCAATAAGAAATCCGGCAGCCACTCCCTGACGGTGGTCGGATATTTCAAAGGGGGCCCGCTGAAGTTGCGTGATTTTATGAAGCCGACACTTCCCGCCAATGCCGACCTGTCGCTTTACGGCAATATCGAGCTGCCGAATTTTCCGGCTTTCTGGATTGTCCAAAACAGTTGGGGAGATTGGGGCATGAACGGGTTGATTTATATAGCCGCTGACCAAAGTTACGATGTCATCGAAAAGGACGGTTCATCCTCCCCGGTGAATCGGATTGACGACATTATGTATTACATGCTGGAGCCGAAAATTACGTCAAACGGAAAAGAAATTTTTTGATTCGAGAACAGAATGAGCGGATACTTTCGTCCTGATTCTTATCCGCGTCCGCTTTTTTTAACCGGAATGGAGAAAATATGATGAGATTTAAGAAATCATCTCAGGTAACACATAAGCTTAATTATTTTGTAGCGAAAACCCTGAAATTAGTGTTGATCGTTGCCGCGCTACTTTTTGTTCAAAGAATCGCCAACGCTCAGACCGCACTTGAACAGCAATGTTTCAATGCAGTGCAGGGTAAAGTGGCTTAGAATCAGGCGGGAACACAAGTTGGAGCGAAGGAGATATTCGCCGTCCTTGTCAGGGAACGAATAATCCAAACGCGACTATCGCTTGTTTCCAAGCGCAGATTAAACAACACGGCGACTGGAATCGCGGCATTATAGCTTGTCTGCCGGAAAGATCGGCGGGTAATTTGCCCAGCAAGATTCAGGAAGAAAAAGTCGCCGTCCCGCTTCCGATTCAACCTGAAACTGTCCGCGCTGTGACATTCAAAAATAACGCTAATATTCAGGCTAGGTTTGCGGTTGGCACGGCTTCCAGCGGGTTACTCAATATTGGCGAGTCGAAAACCGTGAATATTAAAGAAGCAATGGGAACTCCGCTTCAGATCGTGGTTGCAATGAAACTTCCAAATCCTCTCAATTGCGAGATTTATCGCGGAACTATTTCCGGCGACAATCGGGCAACCAACTTTTGTTTTGAAGCCAAAGGCGATGTCGCCAAGCCTTCGGTTCAACCTTGCAATGGAACGCAAGTGACAGACGCAAAAAAAGTCGAATTCAGAAACGAAGCGGGATTTATTTCCAAACCAACGCTCAATTATTTTGTCAACGGCAGTCCTAAATCAATTTCCAGCGAAGATACTTTGCTCGAAATGAATCGCGTCTTTTACCTTCCGACGAATGCCGACAAGGATAGTGATATTACGTTGCTTGTCAACAATGTCGGTATAACAGGGAGATATAATTGGCATGAAATCAAGATTGACCGCAAATCCGGTTCGTCAGTTTGCTATAAGGTTTGGGGAGATTACGCCACCCCCAAAATCAATCCGTGTTCTCTGAGTGCCTCCGCCCGAACAATAAAATTCAAGAATAATGGAGCATTTGTAGCAAAGTTAACAGTAGTTTTTGATCCGCCGAATCAAGTCGTAACGAACAATACCAATTTACTCGAATCGGATGTGCAGGAAATTCCTCGAACAACAACGGGAAAACCGATTGAAGTTTTTATCGAATTAGATGAAGGATCTAGTTGGAAGAAATTCTACACAACCACCGTTCCGGCAAATTTCACGGGCGAGATATGTTTTAAGACCGAAGGAACAACGTTCAATCCCAACGGCTCGACCTGTGATGACGAATTAAATGTTTCGCCCAATGTTGATACGCGGCAAATTGTCTTCAAAAACGAAGCCGGATACGACGCACAAATTTCTGTTATGTATTTTGAGATGCAGAATGTAGGCGGCACCAAAGTCGCGATACCGAAAACCGTGGCCAGCGGTTTTATCAATCTCGGTAAAAGCCGCACCATCTCCCTTCCGAAAGACATCGCGCCGAATATGCCGATCACGATTATCCTCCAGGGGAACGCAACGGTGAAAAACGATATTCGGAGCACGACGTTGCCGGCGGATTAACTAAAGAACCGACCACTACGGTGTCGTCGAAAATTACCGCCATGTCAAAAACAATTTTCTTTTGTTACAAAATCTAATCGTCTTCACTAAAAACTAAAGCGGCTCAATTTTTGCACTATAATCCATAGAAAATTTTGATTATTTCACCATTCGGCATCGTTCAGATAATGAGAAATCTCAAGGTCGGAGGGTTCAGTTCATATAAAATTGTTATGAGTTTAACCTCTCTGAAAGGTTTATGCCATCTCTTTTTAACTTCTGCTTGGTAGTCTCTTCCATTCAATCAAAAAGATACAAATTCCAAAGTGAATTTTTAACAACAAAAGATTCTCGACGAATTTTGAAGGGAGTTACTGCTAAATGAAGAAAAACAAATTAATCATCAACTATCTTTACGTTTGCCTTTTAGTTTTGCTCGGAAGTGTCCAAGTAAGTCTGGGTCAGATTGATTCAGGGTCATTGACTGGGCACGTGATAGACACACAGGGTGCAATTATCAATAACGCCCGCATTGTCTTGACCGATCAAAAGACTAATATCTCAATGGAGACAACCACCAATAATGAGGGGTTTTATACCTTTACCGGCTTGAAACCAAGCATTTATACAATTCAGGCATCGCAAAATGGCTTCGCCGGTCAAACTCGAAAAAATTATGAGTTGAATGTCGGACAAAAAATGCGGTTTGATTTTGAACTTGGAGTCGGCAATGCAACTGCTAATGTCGAAGTCACTACCGATAATCAGGCAATATTGCAGCGTGACGATGCGACGCTGGGAAATGTCGTTGACAATCGTCGGATTTCCACCCTGCCGCTGCCGCAGCGAAGCTGGGATGATCTGATCGTCCAGGTTGCGGGAACCCAGGCTGATCCGTACACAGAACAATCGGGTGGCACCGCTTCGGGACGCACCGGCTCGGTCAATGTCCACGGAGTCCGGTCATTACAGAATAATTTTATTCTCGACGGACAGGATAATAATTCAATTTCAACTAATGTCCAGGAATTTTCCACTCAGGTTTCGCGGCCATCGATAGATTCGTTGGGCGAATTTAAAGTTATCACTTCCCAGTATTCAGCGGAAACGGGACGCTCCGCGGGTGGTGTCATTTCAGCTACGACCAAATCAGGCACCAACAACTTTCACGGACTCGCCTATGAATACCTGCGAAATCGCGTTTTCGACGCCAATGATTTTTTCTCGAATCGATTAGGGCGCACCAAACCGCAACGTGTACAAAATCAGTTCGGCGGTAATCTTGGCGGACCGATTTGGCGCCAAAAAGCCTTTTTCTTTGCGGATTTTGAAGAAACCCGTATTCGGCAAGGTGTCTTGCGGATCGCCACGGTTCCCTTGGCAAATCAAAAAGCGGGCGATTTTTCAGCTCTTTTGGGAAACCCGGTGACGGTCAGCGGGAATCAAATTCCGATCTATAATTGTGACGGATCCCTTTCCGGTCAAGTGGTACGCAGCGGACAGGTATTTAATCCCAACAGCCGAACGCTGTGTCCAAACGCGGCATTTAACCCGAATGCGGCCGCCAGTTTGACAAATATGCCTTATTTTCCACAACCGTATACGGGAAATATAGTTTCAAATATTGATCCGGTTTCGGCAAAATTTGCGGCACTTTATCCGAATCCGACCCTTGGCGGAACATCGAATAATTTCGCCCGGACACCAACCCTGACCGATGATGCTGACCGTTTTACGACCCGCCTGGATTATTCGATCAATACCAAGCACAGTATTTTCGGACGCTATGTTTACAGCAAAAGAGACCGTTTTGTCCCCGGTTTCTTTGGCGGAGTGGCTGATGGAACCGATACTTCTGCCTGGGGGTTAACCACCGTCAAAACCCACGCCTTTTTAACCGGATGGAATTATGGCATTACCTCGAATATCTTCAACCAATTTCGTTTTGGTTTTAATTTTGCCGATGCGACTTCCACTCAGGAGCCAGCTGGTGAAGGAAACAGCTCCACTTTTATTAAAGGTTCGCCTGATGTTGGTCAAGGAGGAATTCCCGCCATCGTTATTTCGGGTTTTAGTCCGAGGCTAGGTTCGCCTGATTTTCTTCCTAAATTTCAGCGATCAAAACAATTTCAGTTCACAGATAACGTGACAGTTGTTAGCGGACGACATACGATCCGTTTTGGAACCGATGTCATGGCTCCGCTTAAACTTGATTACATTGATGTCCCGGGAACACGCGGCAGATATGATTTTGCGGCCGTCTATACTTCTTACCTCGGAGTCAGCGGTACCGGGAGTGCACTGGCTGATTTTCTGGCCGGAACCCCGATCAATGTTTTATTGACCAATGCCGGAGTCGTCAATCAACGCCGCCATATGTATTCGTTCTTTGGTCAGGATGACTGGAAAATTACGCCAAAATTGACGATAAATCTCGGACTTCGCTACGATTTTGGTTCGCCTTCATACGAATCAAACAATAAACTGGCCAACTTTGATCCCGCGAAAGCATTGGCAGCGACGGACCAAGCTCAAGCTCTCGCATCGTTAACTCTGGCCAAAGACGCCAGTTTGGAAACTCGTTCGTTGATCAAGCCTGACCGCAATAATTTTGCTCCGCGCTTCGGGTTTGCATATTCGGTAACAGATAAATTGGTCATTCGGGGTGGTTACGGGATGTACTTCAACTTACTTGACCGGATCGGTTCTGAAGATCAGATAGCACTTAATCCGCCGAATATCATTAATTTCAATACCAGGACCGATGCCGCGGGTTCAGCCGTGGCGGGTCTTACCTTAAATGGCGGACTTCCGGCCAATCTTTTGAATCCGAATAATATCTCGATCCGCAATATTCAGGTACG
>JANOEF010000290.1:0-2208 GCA_031413075.1 Acidobacteriota bacterium
ACTTTGCGGGTTGTTTGAACGCCTTTGGCGTCAACTTCGATCACTTCCTTACCTTCTTTGGAGACGATCGAGCAATAAACCGCGCAAGAGTCGGAATAAAGCCAATTAAGCCAGCACGACGGGCAAGTTTGCCTCTGGTCAAAATTCAGGTCATCCTGACCTTCACAAAATCCGCCAATGGGATTTGCCAGGTCATTGATTGCACAAATTGCGCGAATAGTTGGCAAATCCGGCAGAAGAATACGCGATAAAACAGCCATTTTCCCGGCGTCTTCTTCGCCAACGTAACCTGTTTTGAAACCCCAATCAGGAACATTGAGCATGGTGTTTTTTCCCGCGAAGTTTTCAACAAAATAGGCTTCGGCCTGCGCTGCGGGAATGGTCACGCGCCTTTCTTTGGGCTGCGTATCGTCAACTGTGTGATTTTCCTTGACGGTCGGAAAACTCATGATCGGAAACCAGGTTGCATACGGCAAAATAGCCACGCCGCACTCACGGGCTTCAAGATATTTTTCACGAATGACGGCATTAAATCCCCATCGAATTTTGTAGGGATCTACTGAAACTTCAAAAGCGTGATTATGAACTGATTGAACAATGGGTGTTTCGGTTGCTACTGATGGTGTCATATTAGTTTAATAAAATAATTCCGCCCGGTGTTTGCTTTTCCGGTTTCGGGTTCGGGGAAGACGAAGAAACACCACCACGGGTAATTTTTTCAACTTCTTTAATGTAATGATCGGCGTAAATTGCTGATGATTTTTCAGCCGCCTGTCTTCGGGCTTCAATTTCCATTTGGTCGCGTAAGGCTAAATCTTCCAGTAGTTTTTCAACTGATTTTTTGACCCCCTGACCGCGCCAAAACGCCCAACTTCTGACCCTTTCCAAAGCCGTTTGATCTAACGGCAAAAACTTTTCATCCGTCGTTTGGTGAAATTCGATAAAATCCCACACACCGTTTCGCGGGAAAGTCCCAAGCAGATGTTCCCACCGTTTCCAGTCCTGCTCTTCGTAAACTTCTGGAGTTTGCCAACCCTCAAGCACCCATCGCGGATTGCCTAAATATTTGCCGTCATAGTCAATGTAGCGACGACGGGGCGTCTTACCTTCCTGATATTTACGGATTTCCAAACGGTCACATCCCCAAACGTAGCGGAGTAACCTTTGACCGGATTGCGGGTTGATCGGCACCAAACGGTTAAATTCGGCGGTAAATTCCGCCGGAATGTCCGGGGCTGGAACGTAAATAAGTTTTTTAACTTGGATTGACATTGAACTTTTCACTTTCGGGTTTATTTTTACATCAGTATTATTCCCCGCTGATGCGCCGGGCTAGGGCATTGCCCAATCTTATTCTCGTTTTATGAATGTTGTGTTTGTTCGGGTGAACCTTTGCCCTTCATCAATTTGGGATGTTCTCGGGTGTAGTTTTTTTTGATAATCGTTGGTTAATGGCACGGTGTAACTTGTTGTTTGTGATTGCTCGACGGCAACAATATTAACCACCTGTGATTGCTCGACGGCAACAATATTAACTACTTGTTTTTGTCCGGTCGGACTGTTTGCCTGAGTATTTTGTGGCAAAAGCAATGCAGACAAAATAACTACCCAAGCCAATAAAATTGAACTTGAAAAAAATTTCATTTGTTCCTCCTTTAGAAATTAAAAGTTTGAGAGAGGAAACCGTTTGATTCCCTCTCAATTCCAATCAGATTAGTTGCCAGTATATGGCGAGTTCACTAATAATGGTAATCCGCTAAACGTCAAAGCCGTAAACGCGGAATTTTCATGTGGCGAATCGCTGAGATATTCCAAAAAGTCATCATCCCATTGCTGTTGAGCATTGGAATAAACGCCGCTTGAAATCTTTTGGACGAATTCACCAGCCGGGGTCAGCATGGCACCAGCCTCTTTCAAGGTCAGACGGGCAAACGATGAAAGGGTCAGGTTATACCAATATTTCGGGTGGATATACAAAAACGCTTCAATTGGCTGTCCCCAAAAAGTGTATTGGTGCAATTTTTGAGCACCCATATCCACTTGAGTCCGTTGATTGCCAACGACGTGCGCTTGCGGAGTCCAGCCGCTATAAAATTGCTGATAGTAGTTTGATCTTTGCGCGAACGAAGTAACCGCTTTGGTATTGACATTTTCACCAGCTCGGATAACGTGCTGTTCGCTCAATCCTTCCATCGTGGCGCGGGTGAA
>JANOEF010000291.1:0-2289 GCA_031413075.1 Acidobacteriota bacterium
GTTTTGGATGTCATGATTCACGATTTGGACGCGGTTCAATGGCTGGTTGGATCACAGGTTTCGGACATTCGGGCAGTTGGAATCCCGGTCATTTCCGACAAAGTTGACGCCGCCAACGCCCGCCTCGAATTTGAAAACGGTGCAGTGGCGAACATTACAGCTTCCCGCATCGGCACCGAAAAAATTCGTAAAACCCGGTTTTATCAAACAAATTCTTATGTCGTGTTGGATTACGCTACCAAATTTGCATCAATCACCTCGCTGGCGCCCAATGCCATTCATCCGCTTTTAGGGATCAATATTAATCGTTTGCAAATCGAAGATATTGAACCGCTGCGGGCTGAGATTTCTGCCTTTTTAGATTGTATTTTGGAAGATAAAACCCCTCCGATTACTGCCGAAGACGGTCTGCGGGCATTGAGTTTGGCGTTAGCGGTTCTGGATAAAATTGAAAAGCATCGAAACCGTTTGAATGTTTGATGTAACGGTAAACACATAGGAAAACAGAAGTCAGATAAGCACCAATGGACAATTGACAATTGACAATGGAAAATGAAGAAAACCCCAAAACCAGTGGTAATCAACGATTCGCAAACTTTTCTTGATTTTCAAAAGGTCGCCAAACTTTTGCTGACCTGCCTAGAACACATGAAAAACAAAAAAACTCTGAAAGAACTTTGTGTGCTAGGCACCAATGCACAATTTACAATGGACAATGGACAATAAATAAAACCCTAAAACCAAAGTTAATCAACTATTTGCACACTTTTCTTGATTTTCAATCTGTCGCAAAATTTTTGCTGACCTGCTTATGTGTTTGCTGTGTTCATCTGTGTTAAAAGAAAAAATGATTATCTCCGAATTTTTACAATCCCGCATTGAGGCCCGCGACTTTCCGTCTGCTGTTTATCTGGTGGCGGAAAAAGGCGAAATTGTTTTGCAGGACGCGCTCGGTTTGGCAGTCATCGAACCCGAAAAAATTGAAGCAAAAATTGAGACAATTTACGATTTGGCGAGCTTGACCAAAGTTTTGGTGACGGGCTTGTTATGCGCGAAATTGATTGAGAAAGGCGAAATAAATTTATCAGATAAAATCTCAAAATATGCGGCTGAATTTAAGTTAAACAAAAAAGGCGAGATTACGATTGAGAACCTGTTAACGCATACTTCGGGATTTCGGGCGTGGAAACCGTTTTATTTAATGACGAATGATAAATTAGGAATGACGGATGTTATTTTATCTGAGCCGCTTGAGAATTCAATCAATTCAAAGGTAGTTTATAGCGATTTCAATTTTATTCTCCTGATGTTTTTGCTCGAAAAAATCTATCACAAAAGCTTTGCTGAAATTGCTAAAACCGAAATCTTTGAACCCTTAAATCTGCAAAATACTTTTTTTAATCCGCCAAAATCTTTACAAAAACACATTGCCGCCAGCGAAATGGGGAATGAATACGAAAAAAATACTTGTCTTGAACTCGGCTATAAAATCCCCAATCCGCAATCCCAATTCCGCAATCGAATGATCTGGGGTGAAGTTCACGATGGAAATTGTTATTTTATGAATGGCGTTTCGGGACACGCCGGATTGTTTTCCAATGCGTTTGAAACTTTCAAGATCGGACAACAGTTTTTGGCGAATCAAACCACAATTCTGAACTCCGAAACTTGTCAATTATTCCGCACGAATTTTACGCCGAATTTGAACGAAGCCCGGTCAATCGGTTTTCAATTGGCCGAAACGCCCGCATCAACTGCTTCTAAAGCATTGAAACCGGACAGTTTCGGGCATTTAGGATTTACCGGAACATCTCTTTGGGTTGAACCTCAACAAGAACGGATTTTTATTCTCTTGACCAATCGCACCCACGCCCGCGAGTTGCCGTTTGTTAATATCAATTCAACCAGGCGCAAGTTTCACGAATTAGCCACCGGGCTTCTCAATCAACGGTAAAAATTAAATGGCATCTTTTTGAAAAAAAAACACGTCAAACGGGTTGCTTGAGGCTAGAAAATCGCTAAAAAAAGAGGAAAGAGATGAAAAAAATAATTGCGTTGATTTTGTGTGTTGGCTTGCTCGGGTTGACGGTTTTGGCGCAATCCGGCAAGACCCGTCCGCGGGTCGTCGTGACCGATAATTTGCCGAGTAATCAAAACACTTCGGCGATCCCGAGTCCAACCCCGCTAACCGAAACCGCAAGGCGTCCGCCTGTTTTAATTGGCGATTCAAAGCCTGCTAATCCTACTCAAACGAATGAAACTGTTGCCGTCGAAGACGATGAGGTGATC
>JANOEF010000292.1:0-4427 GCA_031413075.1 Acidobacteriota bacterium
ATTATGAATCTCTTGCCGATTCCGTTGCTCGACGGCGGACAGATCGTACTGCTTGGCGTTGAAAAGGTTTTGTCCTGGTTTGGCAAAACTCTTTCGATGGGACTCAGAGATAAAATCAATATGACCGGATTTGCCATCCTGATTTTGTTGATGGTGTTCACGACCTTTAACGATATTTCGAGATTTTTCAGATAGAAAAATTTAGTAAAATGTAACCCTTTGATAGCGTTTGTGATGTTGGATTTTGCGTCATAAACGCTATAATACTTTTGATAAGTAAAGTTATCAGACCAAACCTTATATGAAAGCAGGGGCAGGCGGAAATTGGAAAAAAATCAGCGAAAAGTTTGATTCAAATATTACAAAGCAAACTACCGGAATTTCTTGTGTTTCTGCGGTTGGTGAAATGTTGTTAAAGTTGCGAAAAATCTCGGTTTCACAAGAAATCATTCGTGATATAATCGGAGAACCTGCGGATATTACGTCATTGACAACGGTTTTGAATAAGTTTGATATTTCAAATAGCGAAGAAAAATGGTACGGAATTTATGCTTTGCCGAGCGAAATTGAAATTGTTTTGAGCAAAAAATATCTAGCAGTAATTCTGCAAGAACCAGTGTCATTAGGACACGCCGTTGTGGTTGAAAAGGTTAAAGACAAAGTTATTTACATTCTTGACCCATTTGACCAAACGGCGTATCGGATGACAAAAAATGATTTTGAAGATGTTTGGGGAGGAGGTACAGTATTTTATGGAAAAAATTAACAGTTTTATTGTGACGAAAATTAAAAGAAAGGACAAAAATACTGTAATATTAACTGCCAAAATAAATGATAGGGTGGAAAATTTTGAGATTACTTTCTTAGCCATCGGTGTCACTTTTTCTACTCAGCTTGAATTTTTGCTAAGGGCAAACAAAGTTTCTTTATCAAAAGATCTGTTGCAAATGTTGCAAGATTACAAGGACGGAAAAACAATTCATTTCCCTTGCAACTTATTTGATCAAGCAAATCAACCCGAATTAGTAGCCGCCTAAAAGTTAATAAATTAATTGATTTTATTGAATATGCGTAGAATTTCAAAACCGGTCAAGGTTGGCAGCGTCACCATCGGCGGAGATGCCCCGGTCGTCGTCCAATCAATGACTAAAACCGAAACCTGGGATGTTGACGGAACGGTCAAACAAATCGAAGAAATGGTCACAGCCGGTTGCGAAATCGTCCGCATCGCGGTGCCCAAAGAAGAAGACGCGATAGCTCTCAAAGAAATCCGCAAACGCACCACGATTCCGCTCGTCGCCGACATCCATTTTCATTACAAACTGGCGTTGATGGCCCTCGACGCCGGAATTGATAAACTCCGCATTAACCCCGGTAATATCGGCAATATCAATCGTGTCCGAGAGGTGGTGCGAGCCTGTGAAGCGCAAAAAGTCCCGATTCGAATCGGCGTCAATGGCGGTTCGCTGGAAAAAGACCTGCTGGCAAAATACGGCACAGCCACCCCCGAAGCCATTGTCGAATCGGGAATGCGGCATGTCCGAATTCTCGAAGATTTAGGTTTTACCGAAACAATTATCAGTCTTAAAGCATCAGACGTAAATCGAATGGTTGCGGCCTACCGATTGATGTCAACGATGGTTGATTATCCTTTTCATCTCGGCGTCACCGAAGCCGGCACCGCCTTTGGCGGAACCATCAAATCGGCGATGGGCCTGGGAATTCTGCTCCACGAAGGCATCGGCGATACTTTGCGCGTCAGTTTAGCCGCCGAACCGCACGAAGAAGTCCGCGTCGGTTGGGAAATTCTCAAAAGTTTGGAGCTTCGCAAACGGGGCGTGACCGTGGTTGCCTGTCCGACCTGCGGACGGCTTGATGTAGATAATTTTGTCGAAATCGTGACCGAAGTTGAACGGCGTCTGGCGCATATCGAAGAGCCTCTCCATCTTTCGATCATGGGCTGTGCGGTCAATGGCCCCGGCGAAGCGCACGATTCGCAACTCGGTGTCACATTCGGGCGACAAGTCGGAATGATTTTCAAAAACGGGATCCCGATGCGAAAAGTCGCCGGGGTTGATATTGTCGAGGAATTTGTTAAAGAGGTTGAATTATTGAGAATCGAGGGCGGAAATGTTGCGCCGATAATTTCTAATGATCTGAAGGCAAAAGTGCTGGAAGATTAACCGGGATGAGTCGGTTTGTTTTTCGATCATCAATCAATTCACGATTGAGTCTGAAAATACACATTTTTTGCTTTGGTATCTATTTCCAAACGCGTTGATATTTCTCTTTCGATACTCAATAATTCTTCGGCTTCCGTGAAATTGCCTTTTGCTAATTTGTCTTGAGCAAAATTATGAAGGGTCTGAGCGGAACCGGCCTCCATTCCCATTTTTTCAAATATGTTCAGACTCTCCTGAAAACAATCCGAGGCCGAGACTTGTTTTCCGCCGATCAAAAGACTTTTGTCCAAACACGAAGATACAACTCCCAAAACACGCCAAATCTCGCCAAGCATTTCCTGATTCTCAGCTTCCTGAGATAAAGCCAATGATCTCTTAGCCGTCTCCAACGCCTCATTAAATTTGCCTTGCCCGATCAATGTCTCAGTTAAAAAGCGATACATTTCGGGAACCAAAAAACTTCGTGTTTCGCCAACTCGATTGATTAGCTGTTTCAATTCAATCTCGGCCTTTTCATATTCTCCCAAATAAACCCTTGCCCCGCTGATATTGCTGAGAATCATTATCTCGGTACTCTTATTACCATTCTCGCGGGCAATTTCGAGAGCATCCTCATAATATTCGATTGCCTCTTTCCCTTTACCCTGCATATAGGACTGAAACCCCAGACTGTTGAGTCCATTTGCAACAGTTTGAAAATCACCTAATTCACGCGAAATTTCAACTTCTTGCTGTTCAAACTTTTGAGCTTCCTTAAAACGTCCTAAACACATATTTGCGAGGGCCAAAAGGTGAAGAACATTTGCTTTGGCCGATAGATCTTTTTTTCCCGAGCCGGTAAATAATTCAAGGGCTTTTTTAGCGATTGCGATTGCCTCAACAAATTCTCCCAGTGCCACCAATGATCTTCCGTGACGATACAAACCCACTAGCCGTAAAAAAGTCGCATCCTCCACTCCATCCAGATCATCATCGCCTGCCAAACGCGCAGTTTCTTTGGCACTTTCGAGAGAATTTCGCACCTCACCGCTCTCAAATTGAACACAACTTAATCCCCAATTGGCATAAGCCTGATTTAACTTACTATTTTGCAGTTTTGCCATTTCAAGCAGTTCTGTAAAAACTTCGATTGATTTGGAATATTTTAGCTGTAAACGAAGAATGACACCCAAACTATGTTTCCATTTGGAAATTTGGTCTGATGTCAAAAGTGCGCTTTCATCGTCTTTGGAACAATTTTGCCAAAACTTCAAAGCCTTCACCAGAAATTTTTCCGCACTTTCGAGTGCAAAACTTTTCCGTGCCTGCTGACCTGCTTTTCCATACCATAAAGCGGAACTTTCGATCTCTCCGGCTTTTTCAAAATGTTCGGCAATGACGGAGAAATATTCATTCCGGCGTTCGCCTTTGGTTTGGATAAGCCATTGCGCTGTTTCCAAATGCCAGGTTCGGCGTTCTTCCAGCAGAATCGTTTCGTAAGTTACATCCTGCAAAAGTGCGTGTTTGAAAATATATTCGTTGGCATCTTCAAAAGCGGAATTTTCCTTGCGAAAAAGCAATTCCTTGCGCCGCAAAGATTCAAGTACAGTCGGAACATTTATTTCACTTTCAAATTTTTTTAGAAGATTATCCCAAAACTCCCGGCCGACGACCGAAGCTCTTTGCAAAATCCTTTTTTCCCAGAAAGACAATTTGTCGAGCCTTGACTGCAAAACCCCTGTCAGACTTGTCGGAACGTTTATCTCTCCGAGCCGGTCGGAATCAACGAACCAGTCATCTCGCTTTGTATTTATCACCTCCTGATCGATGAACATTTTTATTAATTCTTCCAGATAAAACGGATTTCCCTCGGTTTTTGAAACCAGTAATTCAAGCAGGTCTTTAGGAACATCTTGTACTTTTTGCAAAATACTGCCGATGAGTTTGCCGCTCTCGCGTTTGGTCAAATGCTGTAGATTCAAAAAGATTCTATTTTCTTTTCCTTCGCCCCAATGAGGTCTTCGTTCAAAAAGAATGGGTCGGGTAAATTCAGTGATCAAAATTGCTTCTTTAGCACATTCCCGGGTAATAAAATCAAGAAAATTCAGCGATTCATCATCTGCCCAATGCAGATCATCCAAATAGAAAACTATTGAAGATTTCTTTGAGACCGCCGCAAAAAACTGGGAGGCATAAAGTAAAGCCCGATCCTGCAAATCTTGCATGTATTCCTGATTCAATGCAGAATGAAATCGAAAGTCAAGA
>JANOEF010000293.1:0-2185 GCA_031413075.1 Acidobacteriota bacterium
GAGTCAGAACCGTCTCCGGTAGGAGATGGTTTAACTCAACCATTGAAGTAGCCAAGATTAAACCATTGGCTACCGCCAAACCTTCTTCTGACACAACTTCAAAGGATTAAGTGGAGCATTTTATTTAACTTCTTTTACTTATGTGAGCCGGAAGCCGGAGAAAAACATCAAACTTGGCTTTACCCAATTCGAGTTAGAGGAGTTAAAGCCAATTCCGGCTTAGCTCAAAAGGTTTTATGAAAAAATTGGCGAAATAGACGAAAGGCTAAAAGTTGCAAACGAACGAACTCTTCGAACCCTCAGAGGCAGCAGCTTAAAATTATGATGATAAATGAATTAACTCTTCCTTTTTTCTCTGAGGATTTTGCCTTGCTTGCAGTTTTTGTCCAGCCTGACTTTTATATTGCCGGAGGATTTTTCGTATTTTTGTTGGTTGCTTTGATTGCTTGGTTTATTGACGAACAGATAAAAAAGAAAAATGCCGTGTTGAGGAAAGAGAAAAATATTCACGAAACATCTGCTAAATTTGGCAAAGCAATTTCCGTTTCTGCTGATGCTCTCCGCTTTGAACGGAACGAAACGATTTTCGACGCGAAAATTAAGTCGGTGGAGACAGGTGACATTCCTGCAACTGAATTTGAAGTCCGATTCAATTTACCAAATCTTCAAGAGAAGTTTTTTATTCAACACAAATCTGCTTTCTCAAAATATGATGCTGATTGTAAACCGATTCTCCTTTCCGCAATGCCCGACGATTTTATTTTTCACAGTCTTAATTCTCAATTTCTATTGACTCTGCTGGAAAAAAAGAAAATTCTGACTGAACTCGACAAATATCCGAGCAGTTGGTTAAACCAATTTATGAGAATTGCTTTTGAAAATAATGTTTTTATTATTTCTTGGGGATTTGTCGGATTACGGGAGCGAAATAAAGCTGAAAAACTTGAACAAATTTGTCGAACAGCAGTTGTTTTTTATGATGAGTTAGCGAAAAAATAGAAGATGAGATCTATATAAAAAAAATAATACATATCAAATATTCGGATATGTCGGGCTTTCAATTGTTGCCTTGTTTTATGTCTATGATTAGTAATGAATCAGAAATAAGATGCTGCATTTAGAAACTTTGCAGATACGCATCATTAAGCCGCAGAGCGGCAAAAATGAGTTTGAACACAGTTTCTAACCGCGTCATTTTATTTTTGACTTGTTACTTATTATTATCTACATTTACAGCCCCTTACCCGCTATTGTATCGGGATGTCGTTGCTGATGATTTTCGTTCTCTGTGCTGTTTTTCTCAAAGCCAAATTGGGCGAGGCATCCAGAGTTCGGGTTGCCCAACATTTTCGGAGATTAAAACAATCAGCTAAATCTAAGTTTGAGTTGAGAAGCGTAACGTCGGCTGACACTTAACGGTTCTTTCATCTGGCGGATATGAATTTGATACGAGCGGCTGAACCAGGTTTCAACCTTTTCGATAAATTCCAGATTAACAATGGTTGAGCGATGGATCCGGACAAAATATTTCTCGGGCAGACGGTCTTCCCATTCTTTGAGCGGTTTAGTGACCAAATGTTTTTTGCCGTCATCAGTAAAAACCCGGGTATAATCGCCATCCGCAGAGATACATTTGATCGAAGAAATTTTCAAAAACTTTGAACGCTCGCCGATTTCGATAAAGAGGCGATCTTCGTATTCAAGTTTTCTGAACGGAGTTTCGGATTTTTCAACCGTTTCGAGCAATCTTTCGAGTGTTTTAGCCAATCTCTCCGGATTAACGGGTTTGAGCAAATAATCCAGAGCATTGATTTCAAAAGCGCGAATCGCAAATTCATCAAAAGCGGTGACGAAAATCAATTTGAAGTCTTTTTCAACTTTTTCAAGTAACTCAAAACCGTTTTCGTTAGAAAGCTGGATGTCGAGAAAGACAACCTCCGGCTTCTGAAGTTGGATCAGATTAACGGTGTCGGCTAGATTTTCGGCTTCGCCAATGATCGAAATTTCGGTAAATTCGGCCAACAGCGAACGCAATTCTCGCCGCGCCAGCCGTTCATCATCAACAATTATGGCAGTTAGTTTCATTTGTGAATTTCGATTTTAGCCACCACGAATTGGCCTTTTTGAATCAATTCAAACGAACTCTTTTCGGGAAACAGTTTTTCCAGTCTTTCGCGAACATTTT
>JANOEF010000294.1:0-26387 GCA_031413075.1 Acidobacteriota bacterium
TCGGCGCCGTGAACGAAGCCCGTTATCGAACCAAACACGAACAGAAGAAGTGATAGATTTTTTAGCATTGGCAAAAGTATAATACACAATTTACAATTTACAATGGACAATGGACAATAAAGAAAACCCTAAGCCCAAGTCCACCCAATTATTTACTGCGGAATTCGCGGAACACGTGGAAATTCGCCATTGTCAACTGTCAACTGTCAACTGTCAATTGATCTCTTATCTCCAGCGTTTCGTTTCGACGATTTGAATGTAATTGCTCCGTTCATAGGCGGTTGGGTCTGAGATATGCAATTGGCTCATCGAACCTCTGAAAGTGTCGAGTGACTTAAACTGCATTTCATTCATATATTTTTTGAGATCGTCCAGAATCTCTCTGATCCACGGAATTCCGTGTTTTAAGAGAGCGGAGGCGCACATTCCGACATCGGCTCCGGCGAGCAGATATTTGATCAGCTCTTTTGCGCCGTGAACGCCGGTTGTGGCGGCCAGCGAAACCGGGATTCGTCCGAAAAGAACCGCGATCCATAGTAATGGGAGACGAATTTCGGCCGGGACGCTGAGATCCAGATTTGGCAAAACCGTCAGCTCGTCAATATCAAAATCAGGTTGATAGAAACGATTGAAAAGTACCAGGGCGTCAGCTCCGGACTCGCTCAGCCGGTGAGACATATTCCCAATCGAAGAAAAATATGGATTCAGTTTAACGGCAATCGGAATATTGACCGAACTGCGAATCATCCGGACGATTTCCAGATACCGTTTTTCGACATCATCGGAGGTCAGTCGAATATCTGCGGGAATGAAATAGACATTGATTTCTAGTCCATCCGCTCCGGCCTGCTCAATGTCGCGGGCATACTCCGTCCAACCTTCGGGCGTCACGCCGTTGAGACTGGCAATAATCGGAATATCCACCCGCTCCTTGGCTTGCCGGATAATTTCGAGATATTGCCCGGTTCCAACCGCATAATCATCCAAAGCGGGGAAAAAATCCGAAGCTTCGGCAAACGCATTGGTGGTAGATTGATAAACCTGCTCGAGTTTGGCCGTCTCCTGCCGGATTTGTTCTTCAAACAGCGAGAATAAGACGACCGCACCGGCTCCGGCGTCTTCCATCGCGACGATGTTGTCGAGCTTTTGCGACAAAGGGTTTGCGGAAACGACTAACGGCGACCGCAAACTTAACCCCATATATTTTGTGCTGATGTCTAACATTTTACTCCCCCTTAAAACACCGGCTGAAATTCGCTGGCGCCGAACTGAGCCATTTCTTGATATGTTCTCCAACGTAGGTCAACGATTTCCTGAGCCAGAACCATTAACCGCTCGGCTTCTTTCGGGTCGGTCTGGGTCAGCACCTTATACCGCAATTCATTGTAGGCGTAATCTCTTAAGGAAATCGTCGGCTTCGGCGAATCTAAAACAAATGGATTTCGATTATTTTTCCGCAACACCGGATTATATCGGATCAGCGGAAAATATCCGCTCGCAACCGCCAGCTGTTGTTGATTTAGTCCTTTTTCCATATCAATCCCGTGGGCAATGCAATGACTGTAAGCCAGAATCAGCGATGGGCCGTCATAGGCTTCGGCTTCGCGCATCGCCAGCAGAGTCTGTTGCGGATTGGCCCCCATCGCGACCTGTGCCACATAGACGTTGCCGTATGAAATCGCCTGAAGTGCGAGGTCTTTTTTGCCGACCCGCTTCCCGGCGGACGCAAATTTTGCCGAAGCCGCAGTCGGCGTCGCTTTTGAACTTTGCCCGCCGGTATTCGAATAAACCTCGGTGTCAAGCACCAGAACATTGACGTTTTTGCCGGTTGCCAACGCATGATCGAGTCCGCCGGCCCCGATGTCGTAGGCCCAGCCGTCGCCGCCGATGAGCCAAATACTGCGATGAACGAGTTGATCTGCCACGGATAACAAATGCTTGGCGTCAGATGTGCCGAGCTGCTCAAGTTTTTCCTTCAGTTGCCGGACTCGGATCCGCTGTCCGGTGATCTCACTTTCGAGATTTTGCGGCGCGTTTATCAGATCATCAACCAATTCACTTCCCAATTGCGGTTTCAGAATTTCTAATAGCTGATGCGCCATGCCGAGCTGTTTATCGGCCGTCATTCGCATCCCGAGACCAAACTCGGCGTTGTCTTCGAACAACGAATTAGACCAGGCCGGTCCTCGCCCGGCAGCATTTGACGTCCAGGGCGTAGTCGGTAAATTTCCGCCGTAGATCGAAGAACACCCGGTTGCATTGGCGACTAGCAAACGATCACCGAACAACTGCGTCAGGACTTTGATATAAGGAGTTTCGCCGCAACCCGCACAGGCTCCCGAAAATTCAAAATAGGGTTCGAGGAATTGAACGCCGTGAACGGTCGAAAAATTAACGTCGGGACGCTCGTTTTGCGGTAATTTTTCGAAGAAACCGATTTTTTCGCGTTCCGCTCCGAGGTCTTTCGGTTTATCTAAAATATTGATGGCACGGCGATGACCGTGACTCCGGTCATCCACCGGACAGACTTCGTAGCAGAGATTACAGCCCGTGCAGTCTTCTAAATAGACTTGCAGCGAATATTTGGTTTCGGGAAAGCCGCGGGCATTGATCGGTGCTGACTTGAAACCCGCCGGAGCTTCGCTCAGATGATCTTTGTGATAAAACTTCGAGCGAATAACGCTGTGCGGACAAACGAAACTGCAATTGCCGCATTGAATACAAAGGTCGGATTCCCAAACCGCGATCCGATTCGAAACGTTTCGTTTTTCCCATTTCGAAGTGCCGTTCGGATAAGTTCCGTCAATCGGCATGGCGCTGACCGGAATATTGTCGCCCTGCCCGGCAATCATCATTTGGGTGACGCGGCGGACAAATTCGGGAGCGATCTCGGGAATGCCGAACACTTCTCTTGCCCGGGCAGTCGCGTTGTCGGGAACTTTGACCAGAAAGAGATTTTCGAGGGTCTGATCAACCGCTTTGAAGTTTTTTTCGATGACGCTCCGCCCCTTCTTAAAATAGGTTTTCTCGATCGCCTTCTTGATTTGAGCAATCGCCTGAGCGGGCGGCAGCACCCCGGAAAGAGCGAAAAAACAGGTCTGCATGATCGTGTTGATGCGGCCCGCCATCCCGGTCTGTTTGGCGACTTCGGCCGCGTCAATGACATACAGTTTGATATTCTTGTCGAGAATCGCCTCTTGAACCGGTAACGGGAGTTTGTCCCAGACATCGGTCGCTGAAAACGGGCTGTTCAAAAGAAAAGTAGCGCCGGGTTTGGCTGAGCGGAGCATCTCTTCTTTTTCGACAAAATTGAACTGATGGCAGGCAATAAAATCGGCCGAGGTTATGAGATACGGAGCTTTGATCGGTTTTTTTCCGAAACGCAGGTGCGAAACCGTTTTGGCCCCGGATTTTTTGGAATCATAAACAAAATAGCCCTGCGCCGAGAGTTCGGTATTTTCGCCGATGATCTTGATGCTATTTTTATTGGCACCGACTGTTCCGTCCGCACCGAGTCCGAAAAATAAGGCTTGCGTCCAGTCGGATTCATCGAGTTTGAAATGATCGTCAACCGGAATGCTGGTGTGGCTGACATCATCCGTGATTCCAACCGTAAAATGATTTTTGGGCGTTTCCGAGTCCAGATTATCGAACACGGCCTTGACCATCGCCGGCGTAAATTCTTTTGACGACAACCCGTATCGGCCGCCGATGATCTTTGGCATTGACGCGAATTGCCCTTTCGAAACGGCTTCCATAAATGTCACCATGACATCCTGATAAACCGGCTCGCCCGAGGCCCCAGATTCTTTGGTTCGATCCAAAACCGCGATCCTCTTAGTGGTCAACGGAAACGCGGCGATAAACTCATTTGCCGGAAACGGACGATAAAGACTTATTTGAACAACCCCGGTTTTCGCTCCGTTGTTTGTCAGAAACTCCGCCGTTTCAGCCGCCGTTTCAACCCCGGAACCCATAATGACGATAATATTTTCCGCATCCGATGCTCCGTAATACTTAACCGGCAAATATTGCCGTCCGGTCAGAGCGGCAAATTTATCCATCTCGGCCTTCAAAATCGAAGGAACGGCGGCATAAAAGTTATTGACGGTCTCGCGTCCCTGAAAATAAACATCCGGGTTTTGAGCAGTTCCGCGTATAAAAGGTCTGTCGGGATTTAATCCGCGTTGACGATGCGCAATGACCAGATCATCGTCAATCATTCGGCGAATTTGCTCATCGGAGAGAAAGCTGATCTTGTTGACTTCGTGCGAGGTTCTGAAACCATCAAAAAAATGGATGAACGGAATCCGTGACCTCAGCGTGGCGGCTTGCGCGATGAGAGCCATATCGTGGGCTTCCTGGACACTTGCCGACGCGAGCAGGGCAAAACCGGTCGTCCGGGCTGCCATCACGTCCTGATGATCGCCAAAGATCGAAAGAGCCTGCGCGGCTAACGACCTGGCGGCGACATGAAAGACCGCTGAGGTTAATTCGCCGGCTATCTTATACATATTCGGGAGCATCAGCATCAATCCTTGCGAGGCAGTGAAAGTGGTCGTCAGCGAACCGGTCTGCAAGGCTCCGTGAACCGTTCCGGCGGCTCCGCCTTCGCTCTGCATTTCGATTACTTCGGGCACGTTTCCCCAGATATTCGTGATACCTTTCGCCGACCATTCATCGGCAAATTCCGCCATCCCGGACGAAGGTGTGATCGGATAAATGGCACAAACTTCATTGACGCGGTATGCCACGTAAACGGCCGCTTCATTACCGTCAAGTGTGACTACTTGTTGTTTATCGGTATTCATTGTTTTAGTATTTCGGGTTCAGCTACCATTTCGATAGCATGACAAGGACATTGTTCGTAGCAGACACCGCAGCCGGTGCAGAGGTTGTAGTTAAATTTATAACGCTTTCCGGGACCGAGTTTGATGACGGCATGCTCCGGGCAGGCCCCGAAACAGCCATCACATTCAAAGCAATTTCCGCACGAGAAACACCTTTGCGCTTCATATTGAGCTTCCGTTGCTGTGTATCCTGAAACTATTTCTTCGAATCCGGTCGCGGCCACTGTCGGTTCAATGTGCATTTGCTCTTTGGCCTCGGCACTGGTGCGATACCAAACATGCAGTTTTTCGATCTGAACCAATGGATTATTCGGCGTTTTTTGGAACGTTTTATTATTGAGCCAGGCATCAATGTTTCGGGCGGCTTTTTTACCGTGTCCGGTGGCGATGGTGACGGTTCGTTCGCTCGGCACCATATCCCCGCCGGCGAAAATTCCGGCGTGACCAGTCATCATTTCCTGATTGACGATGACTGTGCCGTCCGTCTGAAACTCAATTCCTTCGATTCCTTTCAAGAATTCGGTTTCGGTGTCCTGGCCGAGGGCGAGAATCACCGAATCGGCTTCGAGTGTTTCAAATTCTCCGGTCGGAATTGGTTTGCCGTCTTTGATTTCCATTCGTTCAATGGTCATCGAGGTCGAATCAAGATTTTTGATCGTTCTGAGCCAGTGAATTTTGATGCCCTCGCTGAGAGCCTCATCGGCTTCGAAATCGTGGGCCGGCATATGTTCACGGTCGCGCCGGTAGATGATCAAGGCTTCTTCGGCTCCGAGCCGCTTGGCCGTTCGGGCAGCATCCATCGCGGTATTTCCCCCGCCGTAGATCGCCACTCGTCTGCCGATCTGAGGCTGGCGGCCGAGTTCGACCTCTCTCAAAAAACTGACTGCGTCGAGAATTTTGCTCGCATCTCTGGCGGGAATGCCGGTTTTCTTGCCGATGTGCGCGCCGATCGCAATAAAAACCGCATCGAAATTTCCTTTTTCTTTCTCGGCAATGACGTCCTCGACCTTGTAGTTCAACTTGATCTTGACGCCCATTTCTTCGATTCGCATGATCTCGGCCCACAAAATATTTCGCGGGAGACGATACGCGGGAATTCCGAAGTTCATCATTCCGCCGGCCAGCGGCCCGGCTTCAAAGATCTCAACCTCGTGCCCGATCCGCGCCAGATGATAGGCCGCCGACAGTCCGCTCGGACCGGCTCCGATGACCAGCACTCGTTTTCCGGTTTTAATTCGCGGTGACGGGAAAGCCCAGCCTTCCTCAATCGCTTTATCGCCGAGAAAACGCTCAATGGCGTGAATGCTGACCGGCGTGTCAACGTAACTTCGATTGCACGAAGATTCGCACGGGTGATAGCAGACCCGGCCATGAATCGCCGCCAGCGGATTGTCTTCGGTTAGTTTCTGCCAAGCCTCAAAATATTGTCCGGCCTGAGCTAACGAGAGCCAGGCTTGAATGTTTTCGCCGGCCGGGCAGGCATTATTACAGGGCGGGAAAAAATCAACATACTCGGGCCGCCTGGAGCGAACCGAGCCTGTTCCGGAGCTGTGTTCGTGCAAATCCGTTTTGGCCGTCAGGTCTGTTTTTAGGATAGTCATATGGCACCATAAAATTCAATGAAATGAGTTTAATTTGAAGCCAGCAAATTGTAAGTGATGTTCGTCACTATCGGGACAATACAACTTGTAGAAGATTCTTTTTGAACCTGCGATTTTGGTCATCACCCGAAATGATGAGACGATCCTCACCCTGATTGATGATTACAAACCGCGATTCATTTTGTATCCTTTCATCAGCTAATAAGAACCGTGAACGGTAGGAAAGCGGGCCAGCTGCCGGGCAACTACATTTTCCGGTTCCAAAATTGAGGAGAAATTTTTTACGATGCTTAAAATTAGAAGAGCAGCAGACCGGGGACACAATAATTTCGGTTGGCTCGAAACAAAATATACTTTTTCATTTAACGATTATTACGACGAAAGATTTATGGGTTTTCGTAACTTGAGGGTCATTAACGAGGATTTTATTGAGCCGAAACGCGGATTTCCGAAACACGGTCATCGGGATATGGAAATCATTACTTACGTTGTCTCGGGCGACCTTTCGCATTCGGATTCGATGGGGAACGGGACCACCATCCGGCCGCACGAAATTCAGCGAATGTCTGCCGGCACCGGAATCTTGCACAGCGAATACAGTTCAGAAAGCGAAAAAACGCATCTTTTGCAGATTTGGATTCTGCCCGACGAAAAAAATCTGACGCCGAGCTACGAACAAAAATTAATTTCAGCCGACGAAAAGAGAGGTAAGTTGAAACTGATCGCTTCGCGCGAGGCCCGCGATGGCTCGATTACGGTGCATCAGGATATTTCGCTTTATGCTTCGATTCTGGAAAAAGGCGACCGGGTTTCGTATGATCTGCCCGAAAACAGACACGTCTGGATTCAGGTTATCCGAGGCAGTCTGGACGTTAACGGCGAATTTCTCAATGCTGGCGACGGGGCGGCCATCAGCATTGAAAAATCATTGGAAATTAATTCTTTAGAGACTGAAACCGAGTTTCTATTGTTTGATTTGAATTGACAAAAAAACTCCGTTTCAATCGCTGAAACGGAGTCTTTCTTTTTTTCCGTAAGAATTTGGCTAGGGTTTGATAGTCACATTGAGCATTTCGCCGCCGAATTGCTGGATCTGGATTGAATCCGAACCGGCATTGGTTGTATCTACTTCAAAAGTGATTTCGTTTCTGTCTTCGGACAGTTTCAGAAAACTGTTTTCCTTTGCAATCGGAAAGATAACCGGTTGTCCGACTGATGGTTTGTAAATGATGTTCTGCGAACATCTGGCATCGCCCGCCACTCTTTTCAGTGTGACAATCGCTTTACCGGTCGGACCCGCTTTGACACTGGCTTCCCAGGTGCCGCCATTGGCAATCGGAATCTGGAAGACCGGGCTTTCGATCATCGTAAATCCGCGTTTGCCGATAATTTTGGCGTCAACCACATTGTTTTTCGGTAATGCCGTAAAATCGTCCTTCGAAATTTCGGCTTCGAAAGCGTTCAGCCCCAAGTTCTTTCTGAGTTCCAGTTCTTTCTTCCAACCGTTGTTGTCGGTCAGGATCAATTTGAAATCGCGGGTAAAAGTATCCGATAACCATTCGATTCGCAAATCCATATTTCTCAACAGATTTTTACCCGAATGAAAACACGGTTCAATCATCGAAGGCGCATAAATACTGGTCAGTTTTGGTTCAGGTTCAGCCTGCCATTTATGCGGAACATAGGCATAAACTGTGACAAAGTCGCGATCATTCGGCTGGTAGTTGGCATATAAAGAAATCTTATTGGACTCCGCTTGAGTGGTATTACCCTGCGTAAACCCGTTAACATTGGTATTCGGCTGATAATAGGTAGTGTTTCCGCCATTATAATAGGTATTGTTACCACCTCCATTATAATAACCGCCTCCGCCGCCATTATAATAACCGCCTCCGCCGCCATAAAAACTATTTTGGGTGTAAATCGGATTATCCGGAGTCGAAACTACTACCGGAATGATGCGAATCGCGGTTTTGCGGGTTAATTTCATAATAAAATCAATCGCCACCGCTGCCAGTGCAATCCATTTTGAAATCTCGGGATGACTCTGTTTTAATTGCGCCAGAGCCATTAATCCGCCTTGCTGGAGCATCCGGCCGACACTATAATTAAGGTCTTCGACTCTGATATTCCGTGACAGACACTGTGCGCGGCTGGCTAGATCGTTGTAGCCACCGGACGAATATCCGCCCCCGCCGCCGCCGCCGTAGCTATTATATCCCGAGTAACCGCCGTAACCGCCGTAACCGGAAGACTGCCAACACGACGGCAATTGAAGATTAAACGTCCGCGCCATTCCTTCGATTGATTGTTCCAACAGACCATTACCGTAATCAGGCCGCGCCATCATATATTGAACTTGCGAGAGAAATGAACTGATATGACCGTAGGCACTGGAGATCTCAATGATCTTTTCGCCCATCTGACGAATGTCGTCGGGACGTTTGGCAATCAGATCTAAAATTTTCTTGCGGTGTTTCGGCTTTGGATAAAGAAATATCATCGGCTGACTGTCATAAGGCACCGTAAAGAAATTATCGTTATACCAACCTTTATCGCGTAATCGGATTTCTTCGGAAACTGTTTCTTCGGTCGCGTTATTCCGGCTCGGATTGATAAAAGCAACTAAAAGTGTCCAATCCCAATTGCTCTGATGCGGCATGATTCCGTTGACCGCTTCGTTCGCGATTTTGACTTTCAGCACGTCACCCTGGTTGAGCCTCGGAACCTGCGAGAGCGGCAACGGCTCCTGACCGGGACGATAAACACTCGCTTCAAGTCGTCCAACCTCGACCTTAAACGGACTTTTTGCTGAATAATTATCATCCTGCCCGTTTGGATTCTGCTGATTATAATACGGTTGTTGCTGCGGGTAAGTTTGCGCCAAACCAGGTATAAACAAAGCCGTAACTGCAACAATCCAAACTAAAACTTGGATTATTACTGATTTATTAGATCTAATTTTTGGAACCATCTTTTTATCCTTCCTTCAAATACAAGAGCAGGTTTACCGGAGTGTTAGTGATTATAGCCTAGAAAGTTATTCAAAATCAAATTTTTGTAATAAGTATCGGGGCTTTGGCAAGTTTGACTGATATAAAAAATCACTTATTTAAGTTATAACAAATGACGTAAAACAATGTCAAACATTTTTAACCACTTTCACTCTTTATTTCAGCCGACTTTGGCTGATGCTAAAAAGACACCGGAATTTATTTTGTCTTCACTTTATTAACGCGACAATTCGGCAGAAAAAAGGTCAAAAAAATAATCCAACTAAAAAAAGATAAGAGATTTTTGACCTCTTACCTTTTCTCTATCTTGTTACTTTTCCGTGAAATAGTAAGCACCAATGCACAATGGACAATGAAGAAAACCCAAAAACCAAAGTTACTCAGTTATTTGCCAGCTTTTCTTTATTTTCAATATGTCGCAAAACTTTTGCTTACCTGCTTAACTATTAATGGTCGTGTTCATCATCATAGCGACCACCCGGAACCGGGAAAATATGTGTAATGATTTTGTGACCATTACCAAAATCTCTTTCAAAAGCAATTGCCTGACCATGTGGATTAAAGCGAACCGCTTTTCCCCATGAACGTGGCGATCTGTAGTCACCGAATGCGATCATTTCGGGAACAATCATGGAAAAAGAGTTGAAGGTATCAAGATGACTGTTATAAATGGTTTCCAATTGTTGGAAATCATGGGCATTTGGCTCTTCGTTTGAAGGTCCATAAGCACCGCCACCATCAGCATCGTTGGTATAGTCCATACAACTTCCAAGATTTACATTACCAAATGCCTCATCTTGATGTCCTAAACCAAAAGCGTGTCCAACTTCCTGGCAAGTAACCAAATCTTTCAAAGCCGGAGACATCGTATAAGAGTCATTAAGTTTGACATACGAGCCGGTAATGTGACCGCTACTAACTGATATACCGGCCACACCATACCAACCGGTTTGACCATATCTTGAATTGCAGATTTCAACTCTGCCACTGGTAATGGCGCAACGCTTTGCAGTTGTTCCGCCCGCCACAATAGTTGTATTTATCACGCTCGAAGAATTCCAGTCTATATTAGCATCCACCAAATACGGATCCCAAACGCTAGTCACATTATCGCCTAGCTTTACCAAGAAAGGATTAGCAGTTCGTGCCCAATGGTAATTGCCCCACGAATGGTCGCGGTTTGCAAAAGTGGTAGTTGCTAAAAGCAAAAGGGTTAATGTTGCTCCGGCAATAAAGTTTCGTCTTAAGTTCATTTATTCACTCCTATCAAAAGTTAATTATGTATTTGAAAAATACCAAAGTCGGAAATACTATCTGAGAAAATATCAATTATGGTAGAAAATATTTTGGGGAGCAGAAATTATGTTTATAGAACCTCAAATAGCCAAAAAATTGTGGTTACTATCAACGACAATGATTAATAGCACGCATTCTTTTTTTCTGTCAAACGAGAATTTGGATTTACTTCAAAAATCCGTTCGTTAAAACAGGTTTAATATTGATAAACTATCCTAGCCTTAAATGCAAGCATTATTTTTTAGCGCAACGCCCGTGCCTTGGGTTTTCTTCATTGTTCATTGTCCATGGATAATTTTGCATTGATGCTTACTTTTACGGTATTACCGGAACGTTTCAGCCCGTTAAGCAGAGTTAGATTTGTAAATTTAATGGATAAAAACCGCGCAGAGTAGTAATATTGAGTTTCATGATGAAAAATTCGATACTCTTTTTTGTTTTAAGTTTTGTTTTGGCGGGTTTAACTTTCGGTCAGAACAGATGTTTTACCGGCGAAGAAGCAAAAAAGGTCGTCGAAACAATCAAATCAAGTCCGAACGCGGTTGAAAACAAAGCAATTCGTAAAGAACTCGTCAGAATGCGTGAAGATTACGAAAAGTTAAACGCCAAAATTTCGGAAAACCTGGAAAAAAATCGAGGCCGCATTCCCGAGATGAATTTGATGGGCGAAAAACATCTGCTTCGGGTCTGTCAGCTTATCAAGGATAACGGCTGGCTCGGCCGGGCGGCGCTCAATGATGACGGTTTTAACGCCTTAAAATTTTTAATCACGACCAACAAGGCTTTTGAAATGCAGAGAGAGTTTCTGCCGATTTTGACCGAAGTTGCGAAACTTGGTCAGATCGGCAATCCGCTGCTGGCCTCGATGGTTGACAACATTCGTGTCGGCTCCGGTTTGCCGCAAATGTTCGGCACTCAGGCGACGATCAGAAACGATGTCCTTTATCTGTATCCGCTCCTCAACGAAGACAATGTTTATGAATGGCGAAAACTTTATGATTTGCCGCCGTTAGCCAATCAAATCAGGGCTTTAGAAGCACGTTATTTGCTGCCGCTGCTCAAAATGCAGCGCACCTCCGGCGCCACCGTTGTGAAACAAAAAGGTAGTGAAAAAAATATTGACACCGCCATTTTGGGTATTTCGAATGACGAAAGTGATGTGCTTAAAATTGATACTAAGCTAGTCAATCTGAATGTCCGGATTTTGACCAAGGATTTCAAAATCCCCAAGGATTTAAGCCTCGTCAAAGAAGATTTTGCAATAATAGAGGATAATACCGAGCAGGAAATAGCTTTTTTTTCGAGTGTTGACCAACCTTTTGATCTGGTTTTATTGCTCGATTTTTCAGGCTCGACGGTTGAAAAACGCGGATTGATAAAAAAGGCCGCCCAGCGTTTTGTTGAATATGCCCGCCCCAACGACCGGATCGCGATCGTGGTTTTTGCCAGCGAAATCAGAATTGTTTCTGATTTCACGACCGATAAAAATTCGCTCACTCAAAAAATCAAAGATATTGAATTAAATGGCGGTTCGCCGATTTGGGATTCGCTCAAATTTGTCTATCAAAATATCATCAAAAAAGATTCTGCCGGCCGCCGAAGCGCAGTCGTCTTGATGACCGACGCCGAAGACGGTTCAAGGACCACCACTTTCGCGGATGCCATGGAAATTGTGAGAGGCAGCGAAACGACAATTTTTCCGGTTTATTTGGATGCCAGAGATTATGGCGGTGATTACATTCAGAAACTGCGGCGAAAATCACAGCAGACCTTGTGGATGTTAGCCGAAGAAAGCGGTGGACAGTTTTACAAGGCTGACGATGTCAAAGATTTGAATGGAATTTACGAGCAAATCATCAACGATGTGGGCCGCGTTTTTAGCCTCGGCTACGAACCGAAAAACGAATCAAGGGACGGCGGCTGGCGCAATTTAACCATCAAACTCAAAACTCAACCCAATTTAATTGCCAAAACCCGGCGCGGCTACTACGCCAAATAAACCTCATTATATCCAAATTTTAGATTTTGGATTTCGGATCTCGGATTTTTAATTTATCTTCCGATAACGCGACATATTTACAACCGGCTAATTGTATCAAAATCAATCAGCTCAACTTCCGGCGATAGATAACCGTCTTTGACCGGTTCCTCTTTCACTAAATCGGTCGAAAGATATTTTTTGTTGCTGTCGCAAAAGATGGTGGCCACGACGGATTCCGGACCAAGTTCGTTTTGAGCTTTTAAGGCGCCAAGAAAGTTCGCTCCCGACGAAATTCCGACTGCTAATCCGAGCGTTGAAGCAAGTTTTTGCGCCATCAATATCGAATCGCCGTCGGAAACTGCAATAACTTCGTCGAGTTTATCCAGCTCGACAATCGCCGGGATAAATTCATCCGAAATCCCTTGAATTCGATGTTTGCCGACTTTATGCCCGGTTGAAATAGTGGGTGATTCGAGCGGTTCGAGCGGGTGGATTTTCACTTTTGGGTTCTGTTCACGCAAATAGTTTCCGACTCCCATCACGGTTCCGCCCGTTCCGACTCCGGCGACAAACGCGTCAGGAACAAGGTTCAGCTTTTCGAGCTGAAACCAGATCTCGCGTCCGGTTCCTTCATAATGAGCTTTGGTATTTGAAGAATTTGAGAATTGATGCGGCAAAAAAATGTTCTTTTCCACTTGAAATACCTTTTCGCAAAAAGCGATACTGCCCAAAAAACCACCTTCTTCGTGCGAGACCAAAACTTCTTCGGCACCAAAACTCTTGATAATCGCCTTGCGTTCAAAACTCATCCAATCCGGCATAAAAATTTTGACCGGATGCCCAAACGCCTTGCCGATCGCGGCAAAGGAAATTCCCGTGTTTCCACTAGTTGCTTCGACAATCGTGTCACCGCACTTAATGTCGCCATTTTGATAAGCATCTTTCAAAATCTGCATCGCCATCCGGTCTTTGATGCTCCCTGTCAGATTCAAATGCTCGGCTTTGGCATAAATCGTTCGATTCTCGCCGCGATATTTGAATTTGACCACATACATCGGAGTATTTCCGACTAAATTTGCGACCTTTTGAAATCTTTGTTCAATGTCCTGTTTGGTTGCGTGTCCAGTCATAATGCTTGAAGTTTATGCCTCTTTTTTAAACAATTCTGTGACACAAATCACCCGCATAAAACTGCGCCGCCGTTGATATTGATGACCTCGCCCGTGATGTGACGCGACCAATCCGACGCCAGAAAAATTATCGAAAGGGCAACATCGTCAGCCGTCGCAACCCGTTTCAGCGGAATATTTTCGATTACCTGTTGTAAATATTGTGGGTCGGCAAAAACTTCGCCGCTCAATTCGGTGTCAACCCAACCCGGCGCGACCGCGTTGACTCTGATGTTTGGCGCCAGTTCGCTCGCGAGAGCTTTGGTAAAAGCTATCTGTCCCCCCTTGGACGCGGCGTAATTTGAATACCCCGCTTCGCCGCGCTGGCCGGCGGTCGAAGAAACGATGACGATATTGCCCGAATTTTGACGTTTAAAAATCTCGGCGGCGGCTCGGCAAACAGTCCAGGTTCCCTTCAGATTGGCGTCCAAAACCTTATCCCAAAGTTCTTCGGACATTTCGTTAACCGGCGCACCCTCCCAGATTCCGGCATTCGCCACCAGAATATCAACCTGTCCGAATTTTTCAAATGCTTCATCGGTCAAACGCCGGGCATCGGCCAGACTTCCGACATCCGCCTGGACTGCCAATGCCTGAACCCCAAAAGTTTCGCAGTCAGCGACCACCTTGTTAGCGGCTTCCGAGTTTTGCAAATAGTTGACCACCACATTTGCGCCGGCTTCGGCTAATCGCAAGGCTGTGGCCCGCCCGATACCGCGGCCGCCGCCTGTCACAATCGCAGTTTTTCCGCTCAATAATTTGTTTGGTAATCTTTTATCCACAATCTGTTCGCTCATAATTTTTTGTTCCCCGCATCACGATCGGCAAAGACAGAGTCTTTCGGGCTGTCCTTAAGCGGCCAGACAATTTCTGACTGAGACCGCCTTCAAGTTGTTGGCTTGAAATATCTTTTTTCTCTCTGCACCCTCGCCATTCTCGGTAGTTAAAATAATTTTCAAAACTCTCGAAGTTTCCGCGGCATCGCTCAAAAAAGCATCGTGCCCGTCATCCGAAACTATTTCAAAATATTCGGTTTCAACCCTGTTTCGTTTGAATCTTTTGGCCAAATTTCGCACATCCGAAGCGGGAAAAAGCCAATCGCTCGAAATTCCGACGAGATGCGTTTTGGCCGTAATTTGCTGAATCTCAGCATCAGTTAAGTCGAACAGATCCATCGCCTTAGTAATAATTTTGTAGCTTTCGATTTCAAATCGCTGGTTAAAAATCTCGCCCTGATAATCGAGATAACCCGCCACCTCGAAACGGTTTTTGTATTTTTTGTGCGGATTTTCGCCGTTGCGGTTGGGTTTGCGACCGAATCGCTTTTCAAATTGCACGGGTGATTTATACGAAAGCATCGCAATTTTTCGAGCCATTTCCAGGTCGTCGAGTTTCAAAGCCTGTCGCTGTAAATGATTTAGCGCGAGACCCATCGGCGACAGCGGAGTAGCCCCGATGGCGATTACTTGCTCAGTTAAAGCCGGAAAATCGGCGGCCATTTGTAAGGCCAGCATGCCGCCCACGCTTCCGCCGACGACTGCCTTAAATCGTTTAATTCCAAGATATTCCATCAAATAGACATTAGTCCGGACAATATCCCGTACGGTGACGAGGGGCAATTCTTTTTTGTAACTCTTGCCCAGTTTTTTTAAGGAACTACCACTCGTCGAACCGTAACAAGAACCGAGATAATTGACGCAAATGAAGGCGTTTTGAGAAGTATCCAGGCCTTTTCCGTCGCCGATCACATCCGGCCACCAATCACCAATTCGCGAGCTTCCCGTCAAAGCGTGGAAAACTAAGACCGCGTTAGATTTATCGGCGTTTAGTTGGCCGTAGATCGTGCAGCGAAGTTCAAGGGAATCTAAAACTTCACCGCTTTCGAGCGTGAATGGCTCATTAAATTTGAAATCTATCTCAATCATATCAGCTTCAGGTGGCAGAAGTTGTTGCAATTTGCCTCTCGCCAAAACTGCAATCTACTTTTTACTGCCATTTCTTCAGTTACCAAATTGCCAATTAATATTTCGGCACCGATGAATCAACTTCATCCGACCACGCTCCGATTCCGCCTTTCAAATTTATCAGACGTCCGGTAAAACCCTGTTCCTGCAACGCTTTAATAGCTTTCGCGCTTCGGACGCCGCCTTTGCAATGAATGACAGCCGTTTGACCGGCATCTATTTCATGCGTTCTCCCGGTAATTTCTCCGAGCGGAATCAGCGTCGTGTTTGGAATTCGGGCAATTTCAAATTCAAACGGTTCGCGGACATCAATGATTTGTAGATTCGGATTAGCATCAATCAAATTTTTGAGTTCACCGGCGGTGATTTCTTCCAAGCTTTTCTCTTCAATGATTGGTTGCTTCAAACCGCAAAACTCTTCGTAATCAATCAGTTCTTTAATGGTCGAGTCATCGGAACACAACGGGCAATTCGGATTTTTCTTGAGTTTCAATTCACGGAATTTCATTTTCCAGGCGTCGAATAAAAGCAACCGATTGAGCAAAATTCCTTCGGCCCCCAAAATGACTTTAATAACTTCATTGGCCTGGATCGTCCCGATAATTCCGGGCAAAACTCCCAAAACTCCGCCTTCGGCACAGCTCGGAACCAATCCGGGCGGCGGCGGTTCGGGATATAAACAACGATAGCAAGCCCCTTTTTCTGCCCAAAAGACCGAGGCTTGCCCTTCGAAACGAAAGATTGAGCCATAAACATTTGGCTTTCCGGTCAACACTGCCGCGTCATTGACCAGATACCGGGTTTGAAAATTATCGGTTCCGTCAACAATAACGTCAAAATCCTTGAACAATTCCAGCGCGTTTTCACTGGTCAGACGGGTTTCAAAAGTCTCGACCCTGACATTTGGGTTGAGATCCTGCAAACGGTCCTTAGCCGATTCTATCTTGGCTCGCCCGACATCTTTTGTGCCGTGAATGATCTGGCGTTGAAGATTGGATTGGTCAACCACGTCAAAATCAACCACGCCAAGCGTTCCGATTCCGGCCGCCGCTAAATACAAGCCTAAGGGCGACCCAAGCCCGCCCGTTCCGATGGCCAAAACTCTCGCATTTTTGAGTTTTCGCTGACCTTCGAGCCCGACTTCGGGCAAAATCAAATGCCGCGAATAGCGAGCATATTCTTCGTTCGTCAGCGACGGGAGTTCTTCGGTTGCGGGGATGGCAGTTCCGCCGGCAATCGCCGGAATAATCAAAATTTCGTCACCGTTTTTAATTGCCGTATCTGCTCCATCCAAATCACGAATATCTTCGTCACCGACATAAACATTGACGAAATTCCGCAATTGTCCGGCATCGTTATACAGATGTTTTTTGAGCTCGGCATGGTTCGAGGTCAAAGCATTCAATGCCTCGCCAACCGTCGCCGATTCAACTCCTATCTCTGATTTTCCGCCTGCAAATTGTCGCAACGCGGTTGGAATTACAATAGTTACTGACATAAATTACTCCAATTTTTTGAAACACATAGGAACATAGGTTTCACATAAGTTTCACATAGATTTTTATGATTTTTCTTTGTGTTCTATGTGTTTTCTATGTTTCTATGTGTTTAGATCTTCCTCATTAAACTTTGACCGGTCGTTTTCCATCACCCACGAGCGAATCTCAGCGGCTTTTTCCTGTAAAACCGAAACAATAATGTAAGACCAAACTGGCAAGGCGTGGTCTAAATCGTATTGTGACGGAATCGCCGTATCTTCGGGGTGTGAATGGTAGTAGCCGATAACTTCTAATTTGATTGAACGAGCATAAAGCTCCGCCCGCAAAACATCTTTCGGCGAAATTAGGACGCGAACCGTTTGATCTTCGGTACTGGAATTTTCAAGCGGAAAAGTTTCGTGAACCGTTTTCGAGCCATCCGCATCCAGCGTCCCTATCAACATTCCGCCACATTCAACCGGATAAGTTGCCTCGCCGTGAGCCTTTATATCTTTACTGTGTTTTTTTGACAAAAATATCATTTTTAATTTCTCAGCGCCTGTTCAATATCGGCAATGATGTCATTGACATCTTCGATCCCGACCGAAATTCTCACCAGACTTTCGGCAATCCCCAACCTCGCCCGCTTTTTCGGCGAAAGCTCCCGGTGCGAACTCGAAGCCGAATGCGAAACGAGTGTGTAAACATCGCCCAGACTGGTGGCGCGAACCACCAGATTCAACGAATCCATAAACTTCCAGGCAGCCTCGCGGGTGTCGTTTTTCAATTTTATCGAAACCAATGCTCCGCCCAGATTGTTACGGAGGACTTGGTTGGCTGATTCTTTATTGTCCAGATTTGGATAATAGACTTTTTCAATCGCAGTATTTTGGGTCAGTTTTTCAGCCAAGATCTGCGCGTTCGCACATTGTTTTTCCATTCGTAACGCCAAAGTTTTGACTCCGCGCAAAATTTGATGCGCTTCCCAAACGCTCAAAACACCGCCAACCAGTTTTTTGATCCCATCCAAGTTCGGCTTATCAAATTCATCATTTGAAATAACCACTCCGCCGGTCGCATCTGCGTGGCCGCTTAAATATTTGGTCGCCGAGTGTACCGAAAAATCCGCGCCCAGCGTCAACGGCCGGCACAAATACGGTGAGGCAAAAGTATTGTCAACGATCAACCGAGCCCCGTTTTGATGGGCAATTTCGGCGACTTTTTCAATATCGCAAATCTTTAACAGCGGATTCGATATCGTTTCCGCCAATAAGACTTGCGGTTTCAATTCGGTGCATAATTTGTGTAACTCATCGAGGTTGCTGAAATCAGCCGTTTTCGTCTGAATACCATACACGCCGAAAATCTTGTTAAGCAGATCAAAAGTCGCGCCGTATAGATCCTGCGAAGCCAAAACGATCGAACCGTGGGTAATTTCGCAAGCGGCCAGCGCGGCGTGAATCGCGGCCATCCCTGATGAGTAGGCAACCGAAACCTTGCCCTCTTCGATAGTTAGCAAGGCTGATTCTAAGGCCGCAACGGTCGGATTTCCATAACGTGAATAGACATAATCGCCCCCCTCGCCGGAAAAAACCTGATCCATTTCCGCCATCGAATCGTAGGTATAGGTCGCCGTCGGATAAATGGGTGTCGAAACGGGTTTTCCGGTTGGAATCGCCCGTCTCTCGCCCGCATGAACCAATTCAGTTGTAATCGAATGCTTTGACATTTTCCCCTCAAATTATGCTTTTGCCGTGCTGGATTTTTCCTGCGAAATTGCCAACGCCTGTTCAATATCAGCCAGAATATCCCGAATATCCTCAATCCCGACCGACAGCCGAATCAGATCGGGAGTAACACCGGTTGGTCGAGTCAATTTCCTGTCCGCCATGAAGTGCCAAAGTGTTGAAATATAGATTTTTATCGCTCATTTTTGGTTAGAGACCGGTCTGCGGTCTGTTCTCCTTTTTTTCAAAAGTTATTTTTTCTCGGCAACTTCCAAACAAAAAAAAGCCTTCGTGCTAAAGTGATTTGCACGAAGACTTTTTAAGAATCTTTCGGTTTGCAGCGATTTCTCGCCGACCTTTAGCAGTTTTTATCGTGGAGCAAGTTGCCTTAAATCGCCACGTTTGTAAAATTTTCAACGCTCAGATAATCCGAACACTTTTTAAGCTACAACAAAATTTTTATGCTTGTCAACCAGAAAATTATTGTTTGTCTAAAAATCTTTTAACCAGGTAACCCCAAACTATAACTAATGATGTTGAGAAAAGCATAAACCATCCTTGGCTGTCCACCTCAAAAACAACTGTCATAATGGCCTGCATCATCGAAAGTAAAAGGGACATTGCAAGAATTGCGGCAGGAACCCTTAAGTATCTCAAATCGCTTAGTTTACCGATTCCAAACATCGTCAATAAGGTTCCAATAAAAGTGGCCACCGCAAGTTGGGGCAAAAGTTTTGGAAGCTTTTCGCCGTAGAGGAAAAACACCTTGAGAAACATTCCGACCAGGTGAAGCAACATCGCGCCCGGAATATACAAAAAAATAAATTTTATGGTGGATAAAAATTTATCGAGGAATGCTTCGGTTTGAAAATTTGCCGTATGTTCGAGTGCAGATTCGTTTTGAAAAACGGAAATTTGCCGATTCACAAAATCGTCTTCAAAGTGAGAATCAAACTTTTCGTCAAATTCCATTTTTTTCATAGTGAGTCCACTTCATCGTTTTTATCCACCCAGCCTTTGACCAGAACCGGAACAATAAAAGCGAGCGGGATAAAATAAGGCACAACATTCTTTAGAAAATAGCCAAAACCAGTATTTCCCCAAAAAACGCTTCCAAAAACCCCTAAAACTATGCCGAGCGAAATAATCGAAAGAGGTATCAAATAATGCTTCGGCTCGCGCCAATTTCCTAACCCGAGCACGGTGGTAAACGCAGTTATCAGAAAAACGATCAGCGGCAGAAAAAAAATACCGCGTCTTCCCGGCGCTCCCTCAAACGGACGTAACAGGAAAAGTGCGGTAAAGACAATGCTCATAAAGAATAAGAGGAATGTCGCCGGCAAAAACAAAAAAATCTGCTTGAAAATGTTAAAAACCGTTTTAGTGGTATCTGAAAGAAAGGGCGGCTTTTCAAGCGGAGAATTTGTTTCGTGAGCGGTAAGGTTCAAAGACTCGTTATCATCGAACTTTTCATCTTCAAAAAAGGCGGCATAGGCGTTTGCAAGTCGTTCTTTGAGTTTTACTTCTTTCATCATGGCTAAATTGAGAAAATAAAATATTCACCAAATCAATCTTAGCCTACCGAGTAATATTTAATCAATATTTTTTGCCAAAATCATCTAAAGTTGTCACCGGTCGAAAAAATAACGTAAAATTAAGTCTGACCAAGTTGTTCGGAAAACCCTCAAGCAAATAATCCGCATCAAAAATCTTTGACGAATAAGGAGTAACATGTTGAATTTTAAAAGATTTCAGTTAGTCACCACCGCTTTAGTTCTAATCATCACAGCTTTTAGTTTGAGTTGTTCGGCGCAACAGTCGGAAGAACAGGCGCTGCAATCGCTCCGGCAAATGATGAAAGACGGCAAGCTGCCGTCCGAATCCATTGTCCAGCAAATCGAATCACGTTTTTCGACCACCAGAACGGGCGCGCTGTGCAAATTGGTTCGCGCCCAGATTCGGATGTCGAGCAATGATTTTAACGGCGCGGCGGACATTTTGAATTCAAATCTTTTCACCCAAAAAACGACGGTGGCCGATTACGCTTTTTGGCTTCGCGGAAAAGCATTATTACAGGCCGGAAGATTCGGTGAAGCCCAAACGGCGTTAGAAAAATTGATTGCCGAGTTTCCCAACTCTTTGCGGGTGCGCGAAGGAAAACTACTCTGGGCAAATGCCGCCATGAGTAATGGTCAAGCCGCTAAAATTGCCGACTTTTTGAAAGATTTGGTAGCCAAAAACGATGCTGAGGCGCTTCTTTTGGTAGCAAAATCTTATGAATCACTGGGCAATCAACCGGAAGCGACTAATTTTTATCGTCGGACATATTTTTACGGCGCGGGAAGCAATGCAGCGCGTGAGGCCGAGGCAAAATTAAATACGGCGACTCCATTGGTGACAACGACCAGTATCGTAAATTCAAATGCTCCACCTTCGCCGCTGACCTTGCCCCTCATGCCGAGAAATTCTGAAGAAGCACAAATTCGTGCCGATAAACTTCTTGAAATCAAAAATTACGCCGAGGCCCAAAAAGCTTTTGACAGTCTTTTTTCAACTTATCCTCAGTCCATCAACGCTTCGAATCAACTCAAACGCTTACTGGTTTTCAGTAATTTGAGGAAAATGTCCGAAGCGAAAGCCGCTTTTTTTGCGATTCCGGCGGCTGCCGGCGAAAAGCCCGAAGCCTTCCAACAACTTGCCCGCGGATACGCCAATGCGCGAATGTGGACTGAGGCGCGAAGCACGATTGAAGAAATGCGCCGGAGTTTTCCGGCTAATCCGCTGACTCCGAAAACCGTGATCGGCGTCGGCATGATCGCCCGCGACCAGAAAAACAAAGCTGATGAAAGTTATCTCTTACGAATGGCGGTGGCGAATTATCCGAACGCGGTCGAGGTCGCACAGGCGCAATTTGAACTCGCCTGGCTTGAACACGAAAACAAAAATTATCTAACATCATCACAGATGTTGATCGAGCATCTCGGCCGCTATGCCGACAAAGATACGACTTATCGCGGCCGAGCCGGTTACTGGTCAGCCCGGGATAGCGAACGGGCGGGGAAAATCAACGAAGCCTGCGCGCTCTATGACGCGCTTTTTTATCGCTATAGCGCCAATTGGTATGGCTATTTAGCTTCGCAAAGGCTGACCAATCTCCGCGCCCAGGGTAATTGCCAATCGCCTGCCAGTTTTGCCAAAGATTCGATGGTCGGGAAGGCAGTAGCAAACTTAAAATCCGTGACGGTTGCGCCCGAAACCTCGACGGCTAAAGAAGAAGAACGTTACAGTAAAGCCGAGCAGCTTTCAACCGTGGGACTGTTTGATTGGGCCATTGACGAATTAAATACGGCGTCTAAAACGGCCGCGAATAGTCCAAAGGTTAATTTTGCAGTCGCCCGGCTGTATCGGCTGCGTGACGATAACACCTCTGCATTACTAGCTCTGGCCCGAAGCTATCCAGATTATTCGCAAATGTTTCCCGAAGAAATGGGCAAAGACGAATGGGACATTTTCTATCCGCTCACCAATTGGCAACAGATCAAACTTTGGGCGGCCAATCGTAATCTTGACCAGTATCAGGTGGCCGGATTGATTCGGCAAGAATCGGTTTTCAACCCTCGCGCCAGATCCGGCGCACAGGCTTACGGATTGATGCAATTGCTGATTCCAACCGCCCGGGGCGTAGCCAGAAAATACGGGAACACTTCGCTCATTACGGGCGAAAGCCTTTTCCAACCCGCGCTGAATATCGAACTCGGAACAGGTTATATGCGCGAACAATTCGATAAATTCGGCCGCATTGAGTTGGTCGCGGTGGCCTACAACGCCGGACCCGGTCGAGTTCCGCAATGGCAGGCGACTCTGCCCTCTGAAATGGATGAATTTGTCGAAGCAATTCCTTTCAGAGAAACCAAAGGCTATGTTCAGGGCGTGATTCGCAACTCGGCCCAATACCGTCGTTTGTATGACGACAACGGCAATTTCAAAACTAATGTCGGAACGAAACCGATTCGGAATGCGATTGAGACGCAGACTCGCGAGCGAATCGCCCAGGAATTTCCTGATCTGGTAATTGATGAATCAAAGACGGGAGAAGAATAATGACGAATAAAGTCTTTTTCATTATTCGCCCTCATTTGTGCTAATCTTTGATGGCATGAAATCAATTTCCATTTTAGGTTCGACCGGTTCAATCGGCGTTAATACGCTCAAAGTAGTTGAACATTTACAAGATGAATTTCGGGTAATTGCGCTCGGCGCGGGCCGCAATGTCGAGGTTTTGGCTAAACAGGTCAAACAGTTTCAACCCGAACTGGTCGCGGTCAGAGATGAAATTGCGGCTGAAGAATTATTGCATCAGCTGACAATTTCAAAATCCAAAATTCCCAAAATTGAGATCGGCGAACCCGGATTAATTGCCGTAGCCACGCACCGAGAGGCAGAAACGGTTGTTTCGGCAACGGTCGGGGCAGTCGGTTTTGTGCCGACCCTGAGAGCCATCGAAGCGGGAAAACGAATTGCCCTGGCCAATAAAGAAACGCTGGTCATGGCGGGCGAACTGATGACCACGGCGGCCGAAAAAAATAAAGCGGAAATTTTGCCGGTTGATTCCGAACATAACGCGCTTCATCAATGTCTGCGCGGAGAATCTCCAAAAGAGGTCAAACGTCTAATCTTAACTGCTTCGGGCGGACCTTTTCGTACCAAATCCAAAGCCGAAATCGAAAACGCGACGATCGAAGAAGCCTTAAACCATCCGAATTGGAAAATGGGTGCCAAGATCTCGATTGATTCGGCCACCTTGATGAACAAAGGGCTGGAAGTGATCGAAGCGCATTGGTTATTTGGCTTTTCAGCCGATGAGATTTCGGTCCTTGTCCATCCGCAATCAGTTATTCATTCGATGATCGAAATGGTTGACGGTTCAATCATCGCCCAGCTTGGGGTGACCGATATGAAACACGCGATTCAGTATGCGCTAACCTACCCAACGCGAAAAGAAAACTGTCTTGAACCGCTTGATTTTACCAAAGTTACAAATCTCAATTTTGAGTCACCTGACCTCGAAAAATTCCCTTGCCTCGCGCTCGCCTATCGTGCCTTACGCGCCGGCGGCACACTTCCGGCCGTTCTCAATGCTGCTAATGAAACAAGCGTCCAAGCCTTTTTAGACGGCAAAATCCGGCTTTCTGAAATCGCAAAAATCAATGAAACGGTGATGGATGCTCACCAAATCCAACCGGCAAATTCTCTGGAAACCGTTCTTTCGGCAGACAATTGGGCAAGAGAGTCAGCACGGAAAATGCTTGAAGCTAAATCGGTTGTGGCTTAAAATAAGAAGTGAAAGGAGTTTTATAAAATGCAAACAGTTACTGAAACGATTCCAAATAATTTACCTTTTTTCATTAGAGAAACTTTTGTCGAAGAGCCGAAACATTTCAAATGGACAAAATCTCAATATCATCATTTGGCCGAACTTGGACTCTTCGAAGGCAAGCGCACTGAATTTTTAGAAGGAGAAATCATCGAAATGCCAACTATGAACAGCCCTCACGCCACAAGTTTAACTTTGACAGATGATGCTTTGCGAATTACCTTTTCAAACAATTTTGTGATTCGGAATCAAATGCCTTTAGAATTTGATGAAGAATTTGAAACTGTTCCAGACATCGCGATTGTCAAAGGCAAAGCCCGAGATTATTTAGCCGAACATCCAAAAACTGCTGATTTAGTTGTCGAAATTTCTGATACGACTTTAGGTTACGACCGAAACCGAAAAGCAAGTATCTATGCAAAATTTTCAATTCAGGATTATTGGGTTTTGAACTTAAAAAATCGAACCTTGGAAATTTATCGCTCACCGATTGAAGATGATGCTTATTATGGCTTTAGTTTCTCTGAAAAATTAACTTTTAAAGAATCGGACGAAGTTTCACCGCTTGCCCAGCCCGATGCAAAAATCAAAGTTGCCGACCTTTTGCCATAAATCGTTTGCTTTTGTCCGTGCAGAGTTTTAAACTGTCTTTACAACTTGGAGTGTGTCTCGACGCGTCTAAGCTGTTACTTGGAGAAAAGAGTTATGCCAGATATTGTGATTGCTATTCTTGCTGTATTGTTCGTCTTTGGTGTTGCCATCAACATTCATGAATTTGGACATTTTATCGTTGGTAAAATGTTCGGAATGCGAATCGAAACCTATTCGTTTTTCGGCATCGGAAAGATGGTCTGGAAATTCAGACGCGGAAACACCGATTACGGAATTGCCCGTTATCCGATCGGAGCTTACGTTAAATTTTACGGCGACGAAGCAACTTCATCATTAGAAGGCGGAAGTTCCACTGATGAATCAGTTCCCGAATCTGAACTTTTTGAATTCAGACCGCGCTGGCAAAAGTTTTTAGTGATGGTCGGCGGACCATTTATGAATATCATTTTAGCGCTCGCGATTCCTTTTGGGATGGCGTTTGTTTATGGCGTCCCGTCAAATCCGGCTCCGATCGTGGCGGTCATCACCGCCGGCGGAGCAGCCGACAAAGCAGGCATCAAGGTTGGTGATCGGGTAGTGGCGTTTGAAGGCGTGGAAAATCCGTCCTGGAACGGGATTGAAAAAGATGCCTTGTTGATTCCGGAAAAAGAAGTGCCGATTACGGTTGAACGTGACGGGCAAAAGGTTAATCTAAAAATCACTCCGACCAAAGTTACCGAACAGGGACAATCAGCCGGCTTTTTGAATATGGCGGTTGATGCCGGAGTTTTTATTGGTCGGGTTGAGCCGAAGACACCGGCCGAAGAAGCCGGGTTACAGCGTTTTGACAGGATCCTGAACATCAACGGCGAAAAAGTTGAAAGCAGTCAGGCCATCAAAGATCTGGTTCAAAAGCACAAAGAAAACCCGATTAAAATCACCATTGAACGACAGGGTAAAATAGTTGATCTGACCGCCTCAGTCCGCAAACTCAGCGATGGAACAGAAAGACTCGGCATTGGTTTTGAACGTCCGCTCGAACCCGCCACTTTGGCCACGGCAACTAGTCACGCCTTTCAATCGAACTGGGACATTTTGCGGATGACCGCCAAAGCCTTAGGGCAAGTCGGAACCGGCGAACGCTCGGCGCGTGACAGCGTGTCGGGACCGATCGGAATCGTTCAGGTCATCGCCCAAATGGCAACTACGGCAGGCTTTGCCGGATTGCTCTTTTTGCTCGGCTTAATCAGTTTGAACTTAGGCATTATGAATCTCTTGCCGATTCCGTTGCTCGACGGCGGACAGATCGTACTGCTTGGCGTTGAAAAGGTTTTGTCCTGGT
>JANOEF010000295.1:0-5641 GCA_031413075.1 Acidobacteriota bacterium
TCCGTGGTTTTCAAACCATCGGAGAATTGCGTGACCGAACCGGCCGAATTTACGAGTTTGTCAGTTTGGATGAAGTCCACCAAACCCTCGAAGAATTAAAAAAACGTGAAGAGCCTTTGGTTTTTGAAATACCGAAACAACCCGGGCAAAAGGAATCTCGGTTTGCCCATCTTTTATCGGGCGAAATCTCCGCCGAAATGCTCGAAATATCATCGCATACGCCATCCGGCAATCAATCTAAACAGGAACAGCTAGCCAAATTAGAAAGCGAAATTGAAGAATTAAAAACTAATTTTACCAGCTTAAGAGCTGAATTTGAGGAGTTTAAGAAACAATTTGAGTAATTAAACGGTCTTCGGTTTTGATTTCTGTTCAACTCGTTTTCATTCAATAACAAGACCAAAAATCCGAATTAAGATGATTTTCCAGACCTACATTCCGAAGTTTCCCTTGAATCAATTCGTTGAATGTTTGATCTATCACGAAGGTTATCAGCCTGAACATTCGGTTGACCGATTTTTGCCGGATGGAAATGTGGAAATCATAATTGACCTCGACGACAAACCGAAATTTATTTACGACAACATATCTCTTAAAGAAGTTCAATCCGTTTCCCGCATCTGGGCCTCAGGCGTGCGAACCGAACCGATTTCGATTCATTCGGGCAAAGATTCGGCGATGTTAATTGTGGCCTTTAAGCGCGGAATGGCTTACCCGTTTTTTCCTTTTCCGATGAATGAAATCGTTGATTGCGTAGTGGATGGTGATTTGATTTGGGGGAGTCCGCTGGCCGATTTACGCGAACAGGTGCTGGTCAACAAGGATTCGAAAAAGAAATTTCATTTAGTCGAAGACTTTCTTAAGCTTGAATTTATCTCCCAGTTCACCCTCAATCCTTGTGTTGAATATGCTTTAAAAAAAATCATTCATGAGCCCGATCAACTTTCGTTGAGTAAATTGAGTGACAAAATCGGTTATTCCCAAAAACATTTCATTAAACTATTCAGGGATCAGGTCGGGATCACCCCGAAAAGCTATCTGAAAATTATGCGTTTTCAAAAAGCCATCACCGAAATTGAACAATTCAGCGAGATTGACTGGACGCAGATTTCACATGATTGCGGGTTTTATGACCAGGCGCACTTTATCAATGACTTCAAATTTTTCTCGGGTTTCACTCCCGAAGATTATCTCAAACGCAAAAACAACTTTCTTAATTATGTCCCGATTTCCTGATCACCAGAGTTTCAGTTAACAGTCGAAACTTGCTAAACAATTGAAAAAGAACATGATAAGTTGATTTTTCGGCTACATACATGGCCGCTTCAAAACCTGTAAAATTCCTCCCGGTGTGCCGGTTGCGCCAATTTATTATTTTTTTTCCGCCCGCCTTTTTGGGATTATCTTTGCCAAGCTGCCGATAATTAGTCGAATTTCCCTGGCAACGTCGGGGAAAACTAAAAAAGAATTTTTCGGAGATTAAACCATTTTTGATAAGCTGCAAAATTTGCCCCTGCCCATTCGGAGTCCAAAAATCCGGCGTCAAAACTTCTTCGATAGTTGAATGTTTTTCCTGCATCAACTCGACAAAATTTGAATGGGCAAAAAAATCCTGGACCGAATGCAGAATTCGCCCGCTCCTGAAAATGATTTTTTCCTTAAGTTGAGATTGTTGTTTGAGCGTGATAGATTGCCGGAGCCGTAAATAATCTGCCTCGATCGCTGTCAGATGTTTGTTGATTTGTGCAATTCCCTCTGGCAAACAACAGTTTTCAAAATGATGCGGAGCACTAAAAAAATTTAGTAAATCCTGATGCCAGGTAGCTTTATTTAAGATTTTTTCCCATCTTTTCAGATTTTGTTGGTCGAGATTTATTTTGAGATCCTTCAACACTTTTGCTAAAGCCGTGTTATTGATACGGTTGTGCTGAGAAGCATTAAAACGGATGCCGTGACCGGTCAAAAAGCTGCCGAAAAGTTCGTTCCCATAAAGTTGCTGACAAAAAAGAAGCGTAATAAAAATTAACGAAACTACCGGCTTGAAAATTGTTTTTAAGTTTTTCGCCATGCTCACAAAAACTTTTACTCCACGATTATTTTAGCGTAAAACTTATTCTCTAAACAATTTTTCAGAATGTTTTGTTTATTTTTGAGGTAAATTTTTTCCAATACAAAAAAAATCGGAGAACTTAAAATATCAGCTGTTATGGAAAATATTTACATCAATCATTTGGCGGTTTGTGTGTGTGCGGTGATGAGTTTGGTCATCGGCGGTTTGTGGTGGTCGCCTCTGCTTTTTGCAAAAGCGTGGCAACGTGAAACGGGTTTGAGCGATGAGCAACTCAAACAGATGAATCCGCTCAGAACTTTCGGACTGACATTTGTTTTAGCCTATCTTTCAGCCTACAATCTGGCGGCTTTTGTAGGCGATCAGAGCACCACCTGGAAATGGGGTTTGACGGCCGGGTTACTGGCCGGATTCTGGGCCATCGCGATGTTCATTATCATTGGGCTTTTTGAACAACGAACCCTTAACCATTTGTTGATAAATTGCGGTTACATTGCGGTTTATTTTGCGGTAAGCGGCTTTATTCTAGGAATTTGGAGGTAAAAATGGCAACTAAAACATCAGGCGAAATTGAAAAAGAATTTATAAAGGGATTGAAAGATTCGACAAGTAAAGATTTAAGCGAATGGCTCAATGAACTCAAGGCTTTTGACAGTCAAAAACGTAATGACATTATTAATTTGCTCAAGACCGAATACGGGTTCGGACATATGAACGCTTCGCTTCTGGCGGGAATTCACGCCAATGGCGGAAAGCCTGTCTATGGAGACACTTCCGAGCTTTTGGAAAATCAATTTGCGAAAGCTGAAACGATGCGTTCGCTGTACCAGGCGTTTATCAAATTTGTTCAGGCTGGTTTTCCCGAAGCAACTGTTTTGCCAAAGAAAACCTACGTCTCAATTTTGCAAAAACGCGAGTTTGCGGCAATTAACGTCAAAGCTCAAGAATTACGAATCGGCTTTGATTTGGGCGAGAGACCTTTTGATGAAATTGTTTCAAAATCCAAACTGACCGGCCCGATGCCCCGCATTTCGCACCAGATCGTACTGACTAACGAAAGTCAACTGAATGACGAAGTCGTCAATCTTTTACTGGATTCCTATCATCAAGCTCATTAGAAAAAAGATGAAAATAATTATTACTGTTTTGCTCGGCATAATCGCCTTTTCTTTCAACATTTACGGACAAACTGGGCCTAAGAAAAAACCGCCCAAGGGTTACGATGAAAAACTAGCCAAAAAACTTGGCGCGGACGAATACGGGATGAAAACCTACGTTTTTGTAATGCTCAAACGTGGCAAAGTTCAGTTCGAGGCAGAAAAGCGTAAAAGGTTGATTGACGGACACATGAAGATCGTCGGAAAGTTAGCCGAAGCCGGAAAACTTGTTTTGTCGGGACCATTTATGGATGTCAAAGACTGGCGTGGAATTTATATTTTCGATGTTCGCTCGGTTGAAGAAGCGCAAAAATTAGTCGAAACCGATCCATCCATCAAAGAAGGCGTTTTTGAGGTCGAATTTCATCCGTGGTATGGCTCGGCAACGCTTTTGGAAGTGCTGAAGATTCACAAAAAGATTCAAAAGGAAGAGATTTAGATAAGTAAGAAGTAAGAAGTAAGAAGTAATACCTTTTACCGTTATAAACGGTGCAAAAGAAAGTTGGTAAACTCAACGTGAATACGAGTTTAACTAACTGCTCACTGCTCACTGGTAACTGCTCACTGCTCACTGCTCACTGCTCACTGCTCACTGGTATAAGAAGTAAGAAGATTATTCAAAATTGCACTATCAATTCAATTTGGTGGTGTGATTTTTATTGTCTTGGTTTAGAATGAATTTGTTTTATGAAGAAATTTATTCTAATTCTGCTTTTTGCATTTTTCTCCGGGCAAATTTCGGCTCAAAATGTGGTAACCCGGACGGAAGTTATTGATGCGATTGGGTTAAAACAACTCGTTTCTACCCATCAGGGCAAACCCGTGCTGCTCAATTTTTGGGCCACCTGGTGCGGTCCATGCCACGCCGAGTTCCCCGATTTGGTTAAAATTGATGCAGACTATCGCCAAAAAGGTCTGGTTTTCAAAGTTGTTTCGGTGGATAACGTCGGATTGCTCGATTCCGGTGTCACAGAATTTTTGCAAAGTTACAAATCAACCATGAATTCATATTTGATTGATTTACCGAATCGCCGTGAAATTGCCAGAGCCATTCGACAGATTGCTCCCAAATCGAGAGATATTTACCCGCTGACTTTTCTTTTTGATCAAAAGGGGAAACTGGCGTATCAAAAAATTGGAAAGGTTAATGCCAAGATATTGCGGATGGAAATTGATAAGGTGCTTAAAAAACTGTAATTATTAGGACTTACGCAAGTTCCATTTTAACAGACGGATTTTCAGATGTTGAGTCAGATAATCCGAGAATCCGTGATATGTTTTGTCGGTTAAAGGCGTTGTGGGTCAACTACGGTGATTTCGCTGAATCGTTTGAAATCTTCGGTGTTAAAGGTTAAAAGATGTGTGATATGGTGCTGTATTATCATCGGCGAAAAGATGCTATAATGCCAAATGTAAAGGAGTTTGAGAAAAATGCAGGTAACGATTGAAATTGAACCGCAGACCTTTTCGCTCTTGCAAAAGGTTTGGGAAAAAGGCGTTTCGCTCGATGAAGTTTTGCAGAAAGCGTTGGATAAATTCGACGACGAAAAACCTTTTCAGCAAACAGTTTCTTCCGATGAATGGATTGAATCGCTGAAAGATTGGGCGAACACACCACGTAATTTACCCGAATTATCCGATGAAGCCTTACGGCGCGAAAACATTTACGAAGACAGATTTTGATGGATTGGCTGATTGATACAAGCATTATCACGCGGACAATTCACACCGGCAGTCCGCAACAGCAAACGGCGATTGATGCACTTGCTCGGCTTCGCACAAGCGGCGAAACGCTCTCGGTCGTCCCGCAAAATCTGATCGAATTTTGGGCAGTTGCTACTCGTCCTTCCACTTCAAACGGTTTGGACTTTTCCATCGAAGATGCGGAAAACGAAATTGCCAAAATTAAACTGCATTTTATTCTGAAACCGGAAAACGAAACGATTTTTGAGCATTGGGAAAATCTCGTCAAAACCTATCGCGTGAGCGGAAAAACAAGTCACGATGCACGAATCGTAGCCGCAATGCAAGCACATAAAATAGTAAATCTTTTGACTTTTAATGTTTCGGATTTCAAACGATATTCGGACATTATCAATGTCTTTGCTCCACAAGACATTATTTAAAATGAATGATTGATTTAAGAAGTGATACAGTGACGCGCCCGACACCCGCAATGCGAAAGGCAATGGCGGAAGCAGAAGTCGGCGACGATGTTTATGGCGAAGACCCGACGGTAAATCTTTTGCAGGAAAAAGCGGCGGAGATTTTCGGCAAAGAAGCCGCCTTGTTTGTTCCAACAGGTTCGATGGGCAATCAAATTGCCGTCAAACTTCATACCAGGATGGGTGATGAAGTAATTATCGAAGAGCGCGGTCATATCTTTAACTACGAAATGGGAACTCCGGCCGTAGTT
>JANOEF010000296.1:0-9763 GCA_031413075.1 Acidobacteriota bacterium
AAAAAAACTCAAATTTGACGATGAGACTTTTTCACTTTTTATTAAATTAAGCCAGTCAGCAAAAAATTATTTGAGAAAATGATCATTCAATAAACGCAGCCAATTGTTAATTGTGGAGCAGTGCTTAGTTTGGTTTCTTCATCATTCCTTTTTCGGTCGTCATCGCGTCTTTCATGATCATTGCTTTTTGTTCATTCAAAATCTTGATAATTTCCTTTGGTTGAACCCGTTTTTTATAATCCGGCTCCAAATAAGCGTAGAGAATTTTGCCGGTTTGGCTAATGATATAGGTTGCCGAAAGCGGAAGTTCGGGTTTTTCGGTACCGTTGTTTTTGACCAAATCAAGGCCCCAACCGATGTATTTTTCATTGATCTCCGGTGCTAATTCATAAACGATGCCAAATTTTCGGGCGAGATTTAGTTTGGGGTCGCTCAAAACCGTAAATTCCAAACTTTGTTTTTTGCTGACCATTTGGGAGGTCTCAGCATTTTCGACCGAGATTGCGACTAAATTTCCACCTGCGGCTTTTATTTCGGCTAATTTCCCTTGCAAAGTATGTAAATATTTGTTGCAAAACGGACACCATGCCCCGCGATAAAAAACCATCACTAAATTACCCTGTTTAAGTAAATCTGTGCCGGCAACCGATTTTCCACTCGCATCTAATAGAGTAAAATCAGGCATTAAACCGCCGACATTCAAAGCAGTCTGGGCCGCATCCTCCGGGGTCACAATTTTACCCATCATCTTTTCCTTGGCCATCATCGCCGGTTGGGCCAAAGCTTGAAATGTTAGCAACAATCCTAATATTAAAACTATCCAAATCTGTTTCATTAAAAAATCTCCTTTTGTCGTGAAAAATAATTTTGACTGAAAAGAAAAAGGAAATTTAGACCGGATTTATTCCTTAAATTATTTTTTTTGTGATTGAACAGTGAAAAACTCAAGACTATTTACCGCCAAATCGTTTGAAACAGTCACGCGAAAAGGATGTTTGGCGACAAAACTTGGCAGTTTTAATACAGTTGCGCCAAGCTTTTCCAAACATTCGACAAGTTTTTCATCCGAAAATTCTTCTGTTTCAAACTTTTCACACGCCCGTTTGAACGCCCCGCGCAAACGGTCAAGTGCCAATTCACGCCCCGCTAAAACCTTTTTCCGCGACTGAAAATCACCGAGGGCATAAAGGATAACTTTCTCGGTATCAGCTTGATTCGGTTCAAAAAGGGTTGGCTGGCTTAACATCATTTACCAACGATTTTAACACAGCTTTTTGAGATGTTTACAACAAAATTCTCGGTAGTTATCTGTTATAATCTGTGCTAATCTTTGATTTCTTATGACGGTGAAAAAATTTCGAGTAGGATTAGGGGTCAGTGGCGGAATCGCCGCTTATAAAGCGATTGAAGTTTTACGCGGTTTGCAAAAAGCCGGTTGCGAGGTGCAGGTCTGTTTGACCCGGCACGCAACCGAGTTTATTCAGCCTTTGACCTTTCGCGCTCTGACTGAAAAATATGTTCTGGTGGACGATTACGCACCCGACAACCCTGACCCGATCGCGCATATCAACTTCTCACAAAATATTGATTTGTTTTTAGTTGTACCGGCCACCGCCAATATCATTGCCAAATTTGCGAACGGGATTGCAGATGATTTTTTAACCTCGACTTATCTGGCGGCCAACTGTCCGGTTTTGGTGGCTCCGGCCATGAATACTGAAATGTGGAATAAACCTGCCACCCAACGCAACCTCCAAACTCTCAAAAATGATGGGGTGAAATTTGTTGAACCGGTTTCGGGCAGATTGGCGTGTGAAACTATTGGAGTTGGCAAATTGGAAGAGGTTGAAGTAATTGTTGAAACGGCTCTTGGTTTGTTAAATTCAAAGTTAAAAACTCAACCTTTCACATTAGATTTGGATGTGGAACGAATCTTAATAACCACCGGTGGAACTCGTGAAGCCATTGATCCGGTGCGATTTATTTCGAATCATTCTTCGGGTAAAATGGGATTTGCAATTGCCGAAGAAGCGGCCAAACGTGGGGCCGAAGTGACAGTAGTAGTTGGCGCGGTGAGCGTTCTGCTGCCGGAAAATGTCAAAGTTATCAACGCTGTTTCGGCCGAGTCAATGCACCAAGCTGTAATGCAAAATATTGCAAATGCAACTATTTACATCGGCGCCGCCGCGGTTGCTGATTATCGTCCTAAAAATGTTTCCGATAACAAAATTAAGAAAAACAGCGAATCTTTGACGATTGAATTGGAGCGAACTACTGATATTTTATCGGAAGTTGCCCGAAATCGTCATGACGGTTTAATAGTGGTCGGTTTTGCCGCCGAAACAAACAATGTTGTCGAGTATGCCCGCGAAAAGTTGGAGCGTAAAAATCTGGATATGATTGTCGCCAACGATGTGACGCAAAAAGGTGCCGGATTTGGTTCCGACTCTAACCAAGCCACCATTATTACCTGTCAAAACGCCATCGAATTACCCTTAATTTCAAAAACTGAGTTGGCTGGCAAAATTTTGGACGAGATAATAAAATTTAGAAGTGCCCAACCAGAGGCGAACGGCAGATGAACGAAGATTTAGCCAACTTAATTTCCGAATTGCGCGAGCAAGTTATGTATTTACAAGAGCTTGGCGTGGATTCTTTGAATGCTGCATGGCCTGAAATTCAATTTTCAAGTCTTAAATCCGAGGTCGTAAGTCCCAAGTCTCAAGTCGCAAGTCCAAAGCCGGAATACTTTGTTCCCGAAAGACCCATTGGCCCTCCAATTGAACTAAACCAAACAAAAATCGAAAATCAACCAGCAAAAATCAGCAATCTATCGCGGCTCCCGAAACTTTCAAACTTTTCAACTCAAAACAGTTATCAACAACCAGTTCAACCAATTATCGAAACTATGCCAAACAATCCTCTTGAAGAAAAATTAGCCGAGACGATGTTTGGCGACATTAGCCGGGCTTTGCCCGAAACAAATGAAACTTTAACCGATATTCACGCCGAAATCGGTGATTGCCGGCGCTGCAATCTATGCGAAGGTCGCACCAATATTGCCCACAGCACCGGGAATCAAAAAGCCGATTTGATGTTTATCGGCGAAGCACCCGGTGCGGATGAGGATGCACAAGGCAAACCTTTTGTCGGACGGGCCGGTCAGCTTTTGACCAAAATCATTGAAGCCATCGGTATCAAACGCGAAGACGTTTTTATCGGCAATATCAATCGTTGTCGCCCGCCCCAAAATCGTCAACCGGTGCCCGACGAAGTCGCCCAATGCAAACCGTTTTTGCTTCGCGAAATTGCGATTGTCCGACCCAAGGTAATTGTGGTGCTAGGAAATACTGCGTGTCAAAATTTACTGGAAACAAAGGTCGGAATTACCAAACTGCGGGGGAACTTTTTGGATTATTACGGTGTCAAAGTAATGCCGACTTTTCATCCCGCCTACCTTTTGCGCGACCCCAGCAAAAAGCGCGAAACCTGGGAAGATATGAAAAAAGTTCGGGATTATTTAAATGGTGTGGAGTAAAGATGATGAGTTTTGGCAAAAGATATTTTGATATTTACCGAAAAACAAGATATTTATCTATTTTTGTAACTCCTTTGCTAGCTTGGATTTTGTTCATTGAAACTTACTATAATTTTTATTACTTCACGGAATTCCCTGAATCAAATTCAATTGAACGCCAAAATGAACTAATTCTTTCTATTGTTTTTCAAACCATAATTTTTTTATTGTTTGTCCTAAGATTTATTTTTTATGTTTTACTAAGCCTAAACTCATTTGGATCAGCCAAAGCCTTTGGCTATTAAACTGGCTTACAATTTACATCTATTCATACATCACAACCGAAATTTATCATTGTTTTATTGACCCTAATCATTTTCCAAGTTTCTTTCTGGGAATGATGATTTGGGCCTCAAATTGGTTTTTAGCTTATCTGTTTTTAAGTCCAATCAAACAAATTGCTACTTTAATTTTTGCCTATTTTTATCGAAAATAGATTTATGCAAACTCTTTTCGACTTATTTCCGGCTGAATCCGACGAAACGCTTGAGCACATCAACGCAGAAATATTGGAAAAAGGAAAACAACTATTTCCCGATAGAGTCTTTATTTTCGGGGTCGGAAAAGCAGCTGCAAAAGTGGTCGTAATTGGCGAATCACCAGGTCCGCCTGATGCCAATTTTGATGAACCTTTTCGCGGTCCGGTTGGCGATTTGCTGGATAAAATTTTGACTTCGATTGGACTCAGCCGGCGTAACTGTTATCTGACCAATGTGGTCAAATTCATCTCGACAGGCGACGAATTAGCTCCCGACATTCTTTCATTTTTCATCCCGTTTGTGTATCGTGAACTCGCCGTCATTCGTCCACAAGTCATTATCTCGCTTGGAAATACGCCGACTAAAGCGCTACTCAAGACCAAGAAACCAATCTCGCAAGTTCGCGGCGAATTTCACGATTTTCAAGGCGCAAAACTGATGCCGACTTTTAATCCCGCTTATCTTCTGCGTGATGCCTCAAAAAAACGTGAGGTTTGGGAAGACATGAAAAAAGTTCGCGATTATCTGGAATCTGTTTCGAAAAAACACACATAAAAAAGGTAATCCGATGAACGAATTACCTGTCAATATTATCTTTGTCGGAAAATTTCTAACCTTCAAACTTGCCTATCCCTTGCAAACTGATGGCAATTAATTCTTGCGGTTTCTTGGGCGGGGTCGGAGTCGGTTTCGGTTTAACCGGCACGACCGGCGGCTTTTCTTTCGGTGGGGTTGGGTTGCCATTTTCGTTGCTTTGCCCAAAGGCAACCAACGAGCATCCAACCACCAAAATCATTGTAAATAATAGATTTTTTAACATTTTTATCATGGCTGACTTTTTCTTCGTCTGTATTGAATCTGTCACAGAATAATTAATTTATTACGTCTCAGTTTCAGGCAAAAAGCTCTCAACTTTCAGTTTCCGGCTTTTTAGGCTTATCATAATCAGGGTTTGTATTCTTTGGCGAATCTTTTGTTTTATCATCATTTTTCGGCACAATTTTAATTTTCGGTTTTTCACCTTCTTTTGGCGGCGGATTGCGATTGTCATTGCTTTGTCCAAATGCCACCAACGAACAGCCAACCATTAAAATTATTGTAAATAATAGATTTTTTAACATTTTCATCACGGCTGAAACCACCCTCTTTCCTTTTTCATTTCGGCACGGGGAAAGAACCAAGTATGCGCCGACTTTCTCTAGGCAAGATTAGTGCCAAACTTTATCAATCTTTGTTTTTTCAATAAATAAGCCGGTTTTCGACTAATCGGGGGTTTGATTCAATTATCTATCTTCACGTTTTCCGTAATTTTTACACGAAATTGTAAAACACATTAACCATTTTGGCGATTTGTGAGATAATTTATTTGGAAAGTCCAAAAGTGAAAAGGTGTAAAAGCTAAAAAGGTAAAAAAGTAAAACCGTGTGGTTTTGCAAAGTTCGTAATTAAAAAAATATTAACTTTTTGACAGCAAGAACAACCATTCTCCTATTTCACCTTTAAACTTTTTCACCTTATAAACTATGAAATTCCTGCACATTTCCGATGTCCATCTGGGTTGCACCCGCTACCAGTTAGCCGAAAGCCCAAAAGATTTTTTCTATGCCTTTCACGATGTTTTGCAAAAATATGCAGTTGGTGAAAAAGTTGATTTCGTCATCATCGGAGGTGATTTTTTTCATAAACGTAATGTTGATCCGCAAGGAATGAACCATGCTGTTTTTGGGCTTAAGTTGCTGAAAGAAAATGGTATTCCGGTAGTGGCTATCGAAGGCAATCACGACCAGCATTCAAACGAAAGCGATCATAGTTGGTTACGTTCTTTGGCAAGTTGGGGACTTCTGATTTTGCTTGAACCCAGGACAAACGACAACGGCAAGGTTGTTTATGCGGCTTGGGACGCGGACGGATGCGAAGGCTCGTTTATTGACATCGGTGAGGCACGGATATTTGGATCATTGTGGTATGGAGCAACGGCCAATGTTGCAATTCCTAAACTTACAGAATCCATCAAAGATCATCAGCGAGCAGGAGCATTTCATATTTTATTGCTACATACGGATGTCGAAGGTCATCAAACACATCCGATTCCGGCGCTTTCCATCGCTAATTTGAAAGAATTGAAATCCGTCACCCAATACGTCGCGCTCGGACATACGCACAAATCTTACGAAATTGACAATTGGGCGTTCAACCCCGGCTCGTTAGAAGTAACAAACATTGATGAGTTTCGGGAAATTAGAGGCGCATTTTTAGTTGAAGTATCTGAAACTTTAGAAATTACGGCAAACCATGTGAAAGATTATCGGCAACGCCCGTTTGCACGGACTCCATTTGATGTATCTGGTAAAATTGATCCCAGCCAGGTGACTGATGGGGTGTTGGAGATAGTCAGACTTACCGTTGATGCACATCAAAAAGAGTCACCCCAACCAATCGTCGAAATAACTTTACGCGGGCATCTCGGATTTCCCAATTCCCTGCTCGAATTAGGCAAAATCCGGGAAGAAGTTCAAAAAATAACAAACGCACTGCATGTTCGTATCAAAAACCATACGGCACCGATTGAATATGCAGTCGCGGCAGATTTGGAAGAAGATGTCAGTCGGGAAAAATTGGAACGGCGGGTAATAGAAGATCTGATTACCAGGGACAATCGCTATAAACTGCGAGCGGTTGAGATGGCCGAGGCCGTGGTGGGTGCCAAAAGGATGGCTTTGAGCGATGAATCGGCTGATAAAATCGTTGATTTTATTGCACTTAAAGTGTTTGAGAGGCAGGAGTCGGGAGTTGCCAGAAAAAAAATGTCCTCATAACAGTTAGTTCTCCGCATTTGACCTTAATAAAAATTATGTCTGAAGCTTTTGAAAAAATAATAGGGGCCAGAAATTTGCCAATCTTCGTGTTACCAATCGTTTTGCTTCCGAACGAATTGTTACCACTTCACATTTTTGAGCCGCGGTATCGGCAAATGGTGCAGGAAATTCAACTTGGAAACAAATTATTCGGAGTTTCTTTTTTTGATCCGCAGGAAACAATTTTGGAAGTGCCAGAAATTGGCAGCATCGGCTGTGTGGCCGAAGTCCGCGAAATTCAAACTTTGGATGATGGACGTTCAAATATCTTAAATATTGGTGTGATTCGTTATGAAATTGTGCGATATATTGATACTGACAAGCCGTATTTGATGGCGGAAGTTTCGTATTTTGAAGACTATGAAGAAGCTGAAACAAGCTTGAAACCTTTAGCAGATGAGGTTTTCGGGCTGTTTCGACGGGTGGCACAAGCCGCACATGAAATCAGCGGTCAGCGGAACAAACTGCCGGAAGTTCCGCAAGCCGAACCGCAAATGCTATCTTTTTTGGTGGCGGCCGCTTTTAATCTTCCAAATCAAATAAAATTTGATTTGTTAAAATTGCGGTCAACCTTTGAGCGTTTGAGCCGGCTTCGCGAAATTTTGCGCCAGGCCGTCCATCAAGCCGAAGACAGTGCTTCAATTAGTAAAGTGGCGCAAACTAACGGCCATAGCAAGAAAAAAATTAATTTGGATAACTAAAAAAACTACCCCGCCCCTCCAAAGAAACGCAACCAGGCAATTTCTGCCTCAATTGTTAGCTAAAACATTTTTGGCAGATACCGGACTGCGATAGATCACTGAGGATAATTAAAAAACTTAAAACCTGTTCATTCTCATCACTGCAAATATCCCAAAAAGAAAAACGAGAGCATAAAGAGAAAGAACGACGAGTGTTACGATACCGGTAAAACGCCAAAATGACTTTTGACTCTCAAGAGCTGTTTCCATTGCACTATCACCGCCGCCCCGGGTTAAATCTTTAATTGATGAGGCATATTTGAACAAATAAATCGCCGGCGCAAGATAAAGCCCGCCAATTAACCAATAGACAATCGCAATTATTGGACCAACGGCGGCGCCCCTCATTCCCGCCGGGGCTGATGAGGCGATCAACATCATAAATCCCGCCAGAAACATAAAGCCAACCGAAATAAACATCAAAATTGACAAAAACAACACCCAGGGTCGGGTGGCACGTAAATGTTCAATCATGACTGGTGTCACAGTAATGGTTTCTAAACTTTCAGGGTGATTATGATATGGATTCAAATTATACTCTTCCATTGATTTTCTTCTCCTTTTTTTGATTTACGAAAAAAAATTAATCGGTTTTTGTTTCAAATTTGACCTGTGTGACTGAATGAAGCTTCCGATTAAAAGCCGGATTGAATCTGATATAGAAACAATCATCCAGACATTTTAAAAGCAAAAAAGGCAAATTTAGTGCGCAAAGTATAACACTATTTTTGCCTTTTAAGTTTTAATTTTTCACTTCTCTAAAACTTTTCGCCGTATTTTTTGAAGTGTTCCTCTTTGGCGCTGGCGACCCACCCCTCACGTTCAATTCGACCTTTGAATCTCGGTAACTTTTCGTTCATTTCTGCAATATCTGAGGCATCCCAGGCGGCAATATCTTTGAAGAAATAAATACCCAGATCATAAAGCATCCGCTCTAAAACCGGTCCAACCCCGTTGATCAGTTCCAAATCATCACGTTCTTCCATCGGAACTTCACGCTTGATTGATTCACCTGATTCGGCTCTTTTAACTTGTCCCAGCAGATACTCATTTTCGTTTTCCGCTTCGCTAAGTTTGAGATTTAATGAGTCAATTTCAGCCTGTAATTTGGCTGTATTGCCACCTCCAGCCGAACTTAGACCAACGGCTTTGAGTTCACTTTCAATTGTGCCCTGGCGGTCATGACAAACCCGTAAATCAGTTTCCAAAGATGAAACTTTCTTTTTCCACTTAGCAATTTCGGCATCATCTTTAATATTTTCAGAACCCGCACTTGCTGAAATATTGCCGACTGAGGCTTTCAATTTAACGATTTCGTCATTTTTAGCCCGGAGAGTGCCTTCATACTCATCACATTTCTGACATTTTCCGGCAAAAAGAGTTTTCAAAAGCCACCCGATAATTGCCCCCAAAATTGCCGCAATCAGCAAACACAACCATATTTTCCCGATAATACTCCAATCCATAATCTATTTTCCTCCTCCGGTTACTTGAAATTCAATTCGACGATTACGCTGTCTGCCTGCTTCGGTATTGTTATCAGCAATCGGTTTTTCTTGTCCAAAACCGGTTGTCGTGAACCGACTTGCATCAAGTTCACGGGTGACTAAATATTTTTTAACCGTTTCAGCGCGACGTTTGCTTAAATCCGTATTTTTGGCGGCATTACCTTGATTATCAGTATGCCCGCCGATTTCCAGATTATCGGTCGAACCTTTTAAAATAGGGGCCAACTCATCCAACACGGCTTTACCTTTCTCGGTCAATTGATCACTACCTGACGAAAACTCTACAATTTTTCCGGCTAATTGTTCATTTAATTTAACTTGAACCTTAGCCTGATCTTCTGATAGTGCTTTTTGCCCGGAGATGGTCAAAAGATTGTTGATGGTCGTATTGGGTGATGCTTTGACTGCTTCAGCGTAAATTTTGTCTTTTTCCGCTTGAGAAGGAACTTGACCCATCAGCGAAATACTGTTCCCTTTAAGCAGACGAGCAGAAGTTTTATGATATAATGGCGATATGAATATGCCAAATAAATTTATCACAACTTTGTCTGATAAAGACTATCATAAACTGGTTGAGAATTATCAAACAAGCGATAATTTACGG
>JANOEF010000297.1:0-9328 GCA_031413075.1 Acidobacteriota bacterium
GCGGAATTACCCAGCATATCGGAGCTTACAGCGTTTTTGTCGCAAATCCAGATAGCCCGACTGAAAAACGGCGGGTAGTTTTCCTTGACACTCCCGGTCATGAAGCCTTTACCATGATGCGGGCCCGAGGTGCCAAAGCCACCGATGTCGTGATTTTGGTAGTCGCCGCCGATGATGGAGTGATGCCGCAAACGATCGAGGCCATTGACCACTCGAAGGCCGCCGGAGTCCCGATTATTGTCGCGATCAACAAGATTGACAAACCCGACGCTAACCCCGACAAAGTCAAGCAAGGCTTGGCCGTGCAAGGATTGCAGCCGCAGGATTGGGGCGGCGATGTGGAAATGATTGCGGTCTCGGCGAAACAACGACAGAATCTTGAGACGCTGCTCGAAACAGTTCTTCTCCAAGCCGACATTATGGATTTGAAAGCGAGTCCGACTCGTCGCGCTTCGGGAGTCGTGTTGGAGGCCAAATTGGACAAAGGACGCGGCTCGGTGGCGACCGTTCTGGTGCAGCAAGGCACCTTAAAAGTCGGCGACCCGTTCATTGTCGGACAAGTTCACGGTAAAGTTCGCGCGATGTTCAGCGATCGAGGTGAAATTGTGACCGAAGCCCCGCCGGCAACTCCGGTCGAAGTGCTCGGACTGCAAGGCGTTCCGCAGGCCGGCGATACTTTTCAGGTCGTGGCCGATCTGGATCAGGCCGTCTCGATTGCCGGACAGCGGCAAATGCAGGCACGTCAACGGGCGATGTTGAAAACCACTAAACGCGGGCTGGAATCGCTCGGCCAAGCCGAATTCAAAGAGCTGTTAGTGATTCTTAAAGCGGATGTCCAGGGTTCGGTAGAGGTTTTACGCGCTACGCTGGAAAAACTTTCGACCGAAAAAGTCAAGGTTCGGGTGATTCGTGCCGGAGTCGGCGCAATCGCTGAATCGGACGTTTTATTGGCGTCCGCCACCCAGGCCAGCGATACTTCGACGGCGGTGGTCATTATTGGTTTTAACGTCCGTCCCGAATCGAGAGTGTCAGATGTAGCTAAACAAGAAGAAGTTGACATTCGTTTGCATTCAATTATTTACAAGGTCGAAGAAGAAATTAAAGCCGCCATGATCGGAATGCTCGATGCGATTGAAAAAGAGACAATCCTCGGTAAAGCACTCGTCCAGGGTACTTTCAAAGTCACCAAAGTCGGAACCGTGGCAGGTTGCAGGGTGACTGATGGAATCATCAAACGTCAGGCCAAAGCGAGACTTATTCGTGATGGTGTGGTGGTCTGGGAAGGCGACATTGATTCACTTAAACGGTTCAAAGAGGATGCTAACGAGGTTCGTCAAGGATTTGAATGCGGCATTGGGTTAGTCAATTTTAACGACATCAAGGTGAATGACGAAATCGAGGCCTTCATCGTTGAAAAAATCGCAGCAACGGAACTTTAATAGTGAGAATTGAATAATGAATCGTGGAAGATTTAGCAGATTGAATGTTTCACTAATCACTGATCACTGATCACTAATCGCTAATTACTATTTTATGCGTCGTCCTGAAAAATTAGCCCAAGCCTTGCTCGAACAAGTGACAGAGATTGTTGGTTACGAACTCGAAGACCCGCGACTGGTAGCCATTACCGTCACAGATGTGCGGGTAGCCGAAAACCTGAGGGATGCCAAGGTTTATGTGACCATTGAAGGCGATGAAAAAGAGATTCGAGAGGCAATGAAAGCTCTGGGTCACGCAGAAAAGTATGTGCGTTCACAAGTAGCTCTGAGCTTAAATTTGCACCATGCCCCGCATATCCATTTTGTTCGTGATACGGTAGAAGAAAAAGCAGGGCGCATTGACCAAATTTTAGAAGAATTAAAGGACAATAGGGAATTAATAGTGGAAAACGAATAATAAACAGGAATCTGGAAAACTGTTCGCTCGTCACTATTTATTAGTCACTATTTACTGTTCAAAGATGTTAAGTCAAGTAGTAGAATTGATTGAAAATAAGCAAGTTTTTGGAATTACCACGCACGTCCGGCCGGACGGAGACGGAATTGGTTCTTCTTTGGGATTATGTTGGCTGCTCAAATCATTGGGCAAAGAAGCCGAAGTTTTTGTCAGCGATGGAATTCCGCCTTCCTACGGCACGCTTCCGGGGGCCGATAAAATTCGTCACATCAAAAAAATTGACCGCGAGTATGACGCGGTTTTTGTCATTGAATGTTCAGATATTGAACGCCCGAATATAATCAATCTGTCCACCCAATTTACCGTAAATATTGACCATCACGCTACTTGCGAACATTTCGGAACCATCAATTGGATTGATTCGACCGCTTCGGCCGTCGGCGAAATGATTTACAATCTCTGCAAAGCCATCGGCGGGCGGGTCACCAAAGAAATAGCTGATTGCGTCTATATGGCGTTAATTGCCGATACCGGTTCATTTCATTACCCAAATACTACCGACCGAACCTTAAAAGTCGCGTCAGAACTGGTCAAGGTCGGAGTTAAGCCGGCGCAGATTTCTGAAGCAGTTTATAACGGCTACACCTGGGGACGCATCGAATTGATGCGCGATGTGCTGAACACAGTCAAGCGCGACTTCACCGGGAAAGTTGCCTTTATGCGGCAAACTCTGACCATGAAAGAGTTTTCGGGGGCCGTTGACGGCGATAACGCCAATTTTGTCAACATTCCTTTGACTGCCAAAGAAGTCGAAGCCGTCTGTTACATGCGAGAGGTCGAAAACGAAGGTTATCGGGTCAGTTTGCGGAGCAAAGGCGAAATAAACGTGGCTAAAATTGCCGAAAGGTTCGGTGGCGGCGGACATAAAAACGCGGCCGGCTGTTTCATTCAAGGCAATTGGGATCAAAAAGAAAGTGAAATAGTCAACTTATTAACCGAAGCGGTTGAAAAAGTTCATCAAGACGAATTGGAACTAAGTTTTGCTTAATTAAAAAATAGAACAAGGTGGGAAAAAATGTCAGAAACAAAAGAAAAACGTTATAAATGGCGGCGTGATGATTACAAAGAAAAGACTCATGGTCTTTTAATGGTCAATACCGGAAATGGAAAAGGTAAAACAACGGCCGCGCTCGGGGTTCTGATGCGGGCGGCGGGGCGCGAATTGAACTGTTGTTTGATTCAATTTATGAAGTCCAAGACCGACCGCTATGGTGAACACGAATCGCTCGAAAAACTTGGCGTCGAAGTTCACACGATGGGGGACGGTTTTACCTGGGATACTCAAAATCCTGATCAGGACATCAAGACCAGCGAAGAAACCTGGGCCTTGTGCGTCGAAAAAATGCGAAGCGAAGAATATGATCTGCTCGTTTTTGACGAACTCGTTTATGTCTTGGACTACAAATTCCTCGATTTACAAAAAGTATTAGACGAGATCAAAGCAATCCGTGAAAAGCAGACCCATTTACATATCATCTTGACCGGCAGAAATGCTCCGCCCGAATTAATCGAGGCGGCCGATCTGGTGACCGAAATGACCGAGGTCAAACATCCTTTTTACGCCGGCATTTACGCTCAACAAGGGGTCGAGTTTTAGTCTTTTTGTCAAAAGCAGACAAGCCGCGAAAATCACAAACAAGAATATTCTTGTTTGTGATCTTCGCGGCATCTTATTTTTGAGGTTAACGAAAATAAATATCAACGTAATCAGTGACCGCTTCACAGGGGTTGTCCATCTGCATCAATCGCCAATATTTACGTTTTCCCGTGATGCGAAATGTCATTTCACCCTCACGGAGACAAACCTCGCCGCCTTTGATGTGGCTGACACTCGTCTCGATTTTTCCGACAAATGTGAATGATGTTTTTTCAATCAAGGTAATGATTCCGTCAATTTTCAAAAAATCATCACCATCTTTTTGCCGTTGTTCACCTTTCAGATGAAAAACACCTTTTTTGTTAGTGACGGTAGCTGTGCCGAAATAGTCCCAACTAATCCATTGGAGTGAGAGCTGATGTTTGCCAAGCAGCCTCGTTTTGGCCGGTGAGTTTTTAACCACAGTTTTTTGAGCCAAAACCGAAAAACTCAAAGCCGTTAAAATTAAAAACGATGTAATAATAATTTTTTTAAACATACTTTACCTTGCTTTATTGACTCAAAAGCTGGCGGCGGACGAACTGCAAAATCCCGCCCCCTTTGTAGTATTCAAGCTCGATCGGCGTATCAATAAGGTTTGTAATCTTGAATATAAATTCTTCTGTTTAGTATGAATTTAGGCGTAATATCAGCTAATATTTTTTCAACACTTTCTTTCTTTTCAAATTCCACAAAAGCAAATCCTCTTGATTGTTTCGTAAGGTAATCCTTTGGAATATGAGCATCTGATACTATTCCATATTTTGAGAAAAAGCTGATTAAATCATTTTCTTTTACTGAATAATCAAGATTGGAAACATAAACCTTAGCGTAATCTGATTTATCTTCATCAGAATTTTTTGCTTTACTAATCTTGGAAGCTGAAACTTTGAGTTTTGGAATTTGAATTTTGAACCTCGGAACATTTTTTACTACAATTTTCTTCGCTCTTGCAATAGTTTGTGCTTTTGGTTTTGGAACTTCACTTACTAAAATGCCAAGTTCTTTCAAACTTTGAATTAGTTGACGATAATCTTCAGTATCAACTATTCCTACCGCGTCAAAGATTTGTTTTGGAGAAACAAGTCTTCCGCCAATGCCAAGTGTAACAACTGTTCTCTGCTCTCTTGTTAGCTCGAAACTTTCAAAATTATCCAGCCAAAGTTTTTCTTCTTTCGAGTAAATAAATTTATAGAAAAGCGACACAATAAAAGACTTGTTAGGAGATTCAATTTTTGGGGGAATAAGTTCATTGCTTTTCATTAAATCAAACATTCTTCTGATGCCTTCACCCAATTCACGGATATAGCCGAATTCTCTTAACGCTCTGCCAACGTAAGTATTTCTAGTTTGGTGAACACCTTTTAATTCTTCCAAATCTTTAATAGTTAGTGAAGAAAGCAGTTTTCCGGGACTAAGAATTTCAAGTCTATCGTCAAAAATTTTAATTTCAATTCCGCGTCCTTCAATACTATAATCTCTATGTGTAATAGCATTTGTTAGTGCTTCTCGACAAGCAAGTTCAGGATAGATGATTTGAGTTTTGAACAAAGCATCTTTTGAAAATCTAGTTTCGGTGAGGTTTGGACGTAACGCTTCCCAACTTGAATCCATCAAAGCAAAAATGTTTCCGTTGACCTCTGCTAATTCTTCGAGATTAAAATTCTCGCCTGTTTTTTCTTCTGTTCCTTTGACTCTCAATATCCGAACTTGTGAACGTGGATGCCATTTGCTTATATTTTTTGCAAAAAGTAATAAGGCTCCTCTTCTCAATTTCAATTGTGTCCCATCGAATTCTGCAAGTTCAAGATATTGCAGAAATTTTTCTGGAGACATTGATTTAGAAATAGCTTTTGAAACCTCTCCAACAAGAGATAAATCTAAATCATTTACATTTGCTAGTTCTACAAACTGTCTGTCATATTCTCTTGAAAACTCTTCTTCTCTTGCAAAACGAATTTTCTCTGATGCGGTTGGTACAGATTCTCTATCTCTTCTTTGGAAACACTCTCCTTTAGAAGTCAGATGAACATATTTAGAGCCTTTTTCAACGGAAAAAAATGCTACTTTCAAGCCATTGTAATCAATTATCGAAGCCTTTTTAAGCGGTAAAGGAGTATCCTTTAAAACATAGTTTTCAGGTGCTTTTAAAATTGCACTAATCAATTCAGTTTTGTAAGGCAAACCACTTATTGTATTATCATCTTCAATTCCAACAAATAATTCGCCTCCATCCGAATTTGCAAATGCCACAAGTGTTTTAGCAATATCGTTGCAAACTTCCTTCAAATCTCGAGCAACTTTTTTGTCAGGAAGTCCTTCCAAAGCAGTTTTGAATTCTCTAAAATTGCTTTCGCCAACTTCAAGGGCAATCTCAATTCTTTCTTTAAATCTTAGTAGTTCAACTTCCATAAACATTCCAAGTGATAAAATTATTCTAACACTTAATTTTAATTATTGACTCAAAAGCTGGCGGAGGACAAACTGCAAAATCCCGCCCCCTTTGTAGTATTCAAGCTCAATCGGCGTATCAATTCGCAGAGTCAACGCAACTTCTTCGCTCGTTCCATCAGTGCGGCTGATTCTTAAAATTACGTCCTGACTCGGAGTCACATCGCCATCGAGACCTGATAAATCGAACGTTTCCGTTCCGTCAAGTTTCAAAGTACCGGCATTAACACCGTCTTTGAATTGAAGCGGAAGCACACCCATTCCGACCAGATTGGAACGATGAATGCGCTCAAAAGATTGGGTGATGACGGCTTTGACGCCCATCAAATAAGTACCCTTGGCCGCCCAGTCACGCGACGAACCGGTTCCGTATTCCTGACCGCCGAAGATGATGGTCGGGACGCCTTCGGCTTTGTAATTCATCGCCGCATCATAGATAAAGGTTTCATCGCCGCCGGGCTGTTGAATGGTCAAACCTCCTTCCTTCGGCGAAACCATCAGATTCTTGATGCGAACATTGGCGAATGTTCCGCGCAGCATTACCCGGTCATTCCCGCGGCGTGAACCGTAAGAATTAAAGTCGCTAACCTCAACCCCTTTTTCCTGCAAATATTTGCCGGCCGGCGAACTTGGCTTAATAGCTCCGGCGGGAGAAATATGGTCAGTCGTCACCGAATCGCCAAAGATCGCCAAGGCTCGCGCCCCCGAAATATTTGAAAATTCGCCGGTCTCCATCGAAAAATTTTCAAAGAATGGCGGATTTTGAATATAGGTCGAAATGTCATCCCATTCGTAAACTAATCCAACGCTCGACGGGATTGAATTCCACAACGGATTTTGTTCGGCAAATTCGCCGTAGAGTCTGCGATATGTTTCGGCGTCAAAGGCTGATTTCATCATCTCGGCGACTTCGTCCGTGGTGGCCCAAATGTCTTTCAGATAGACATCGTTTCCGTCCCGGTCTTTCCCGACTGGGTCTTTGGAAATATCTATCGTGACATTTCCGGCAAGGGCAAACGCGACCACTAACGGCGGACTGGCCAGAAAATTCGCCTTGATGTTTTGATGAACGCGAGCCTCAAAATTTCGATTTCCGCTTAAAACTGAACAAGCGACGAGGTCATGATCGGTAATCGCTTTTTCGATCCCGGCGTCGAGCGGTCCCGAATTGCCGATGCAAACCGTACATCCATAACCGACTGTGTTGAAACCCATTTCATCAAGATATTTCTGTAAACCGGTTGCCTCCAAATATTTAGTCACTACTCGCGAACCCGGTCCGAGCGAAGTTTTAACAAACGCAGGAACTTTCATTCCAAGTGTGGCGGCTTTTTTGGCGACAATTCCAGCGGCTAACATGACGCTTGGGTTTGAAGTGTTGGTGCAGGAAGTAATGGCTGCAATCAAAACATCGCCGTGTCCAACTTCGGTGGCGGTGGCGGTGGCGGTTTTTTGTCCATAAATCGGTAAATTACCCGAGGCATTGAGCGTCGCAGCAGAGCGTTTGGTCAGTTCGTTCGAAGTTTTGCCAAATCCGCCGTCAGCCACCGAGGCCGAAAATAATTCAGTGAACTTTTGAGCCAAATTGTCCAGATTGATACGGTCTTGCGGACGTTTCGGACCGGCAAGAGCAGGAACAATGGTCGAGAGATCCAAATCTAAAACGGTCGTATATTCGACTTCACCCGCCAGCGGAATGCCGAACATTTCTTGTGCGGTGTAGTAATTGCGGATGGTTTCAACTTCCGCATCGGTTCGGCCCGTTGCCCGAAAATAGTCCAAAGTTTTTTCGTCAACGCCGAAAAATCCCATGGTGGCACCATATTCAGGCGCCATATTGGCAATGGTCGAGCGGTCAGTGGCGTTTAAGTTTCGGGCCCCTTCGCCGTGAAACTCGACGAATTTTTCCGACGACCTTGGCGGCTCTCAGCATTTCCGTAACTCTCAAAACCAAATCGGTGGCCGTCACCCCGTCATTTAATTTTCCGTTTAGATTGACTCCGACCACATCAGGAGTTAAGAAATAAACAGGTTGTCCGAGCATTCCGGCTTCGGCTTCGATTCCGCCGACGCCCCAGGCGACGATGCCTAAACCGTTAATCATGGTCGTATGCGAATCTGTTCCGACCAACGTATCAGGATAATAAACACCGTCTTTTTGCCAGACGCACTTGGCTAAATATTCCATGTTGACCTGATGCACAATCCCGATTCCAGGCGGCACAACTCTAAAAGAATCAAAGGCTTGTGTTCCCCATTTCAAAAAACGATAGCGTTCGGCGTTGCGTTCAAATTCAATCTCCATATTTTTTTGATAGGCTGAATCCGATCCCGCATAATCAACCTGAACGCTGTGGTCAATCACCAGATCAACCGGAACCAACGGTTCAATGACATTGGGATTTTGTCCAAGTTTGGCAACGGTTGTTCGCATTGCCGCCAGATCAACCAACAACGGAACGCCGGTAAAATCCTGCAAAATTACCCGGGCCACGACGAATGGAATCTCGTCCGTGCGGGCCGCCTTGGCCGCCCAGTTGGCTAAGGCTTGAACGTGATCTGCAGAAACTTTCTTGCCATCGTCGAAGTTCCTGAGAACTGATTCAAGCACGATTCTCATCGAAATCGGAAGTTTTGAAATTTTGCCGATGCCTTCTTTTTCTAATTGCGGTAAAGAATAAAAAGTGCCATCCGTGCCATCGCCGGTGGTAAATGTTTGTCGTGTATTAAATAGATTATGTGCCATAGTTTTTTTTATGTGCCAAAGTGAAAGTGTGAAAAAGTGAAAAAGCTACCAATAAAAAATTCAACCAAACTTTTTGTCCTTTCGCTTTTACCTTTTTAATGAAACGGACGTTTATTAGACATTCCGCCAATCGTATTGCAAATCTGAGGCTGATTGACAAATGCCTCCAAACTTGTTTTTTTCCAACATCAGTTTTTGTCATTCGAGTCTCGTCACAACTGAAAACAAAATATTACGCCCAGAGTTAATTTCGCCTCGCTGGCGATGAAATGCCCATCGCCCCGCCGTCAAGAAAACCGTTTGGCGGCAAAAAAAACTTTCAAGCCAATCGAAACCGCCGCAATTTCAAGTAAAACCAACGCCAGACTTTTTATTCTCTCGATGAGAACCAAATTTGCAATTCGTTTGTTTTGAGATTGGCTGTTGGTGGCTTTGGTCATGGATTGTTATCAGTCAAAAAAGAACCTCTAATAATCTTCTCCGAAAAGTATTAGTTTAGTAAAATGAAAATAGTCTAAACCAGGGACTGATAAGAATTT
>JANOEF010000298.1:0-9816 GCA_031413075.1 Acidobacteriota bacterium
GTTTCCAACGCCAATTGACCAATCTTTATCGTTTAAGTACGCGTTATACCTATAAAAACGTACTGTCCGCGATTGAAGACGCCGGCGTCAGAAACGACGCTGGAAGTGAAGCATATGTTCTCGGAAACCCGGGTTCAGGTCTTCATTTGGAACAACTGAAAGGCTTGGGCTATACCAAATCAACCGAACCAAAACGTCGTTATGATGCGGTTGAAGTTGTTTTAGACCGACAATTTGCGAACCACTATTACTTTAATTTGAACTATACCTATAGCCGTTTATATGGTAACTATTCGGGTTTGGCGAGTTCGGATGAAGCCGGACGGACATCTCCGGGTGTCAACCGCTTCTTTGACCTTCCGCATTTAGGATTTACCGCACTCGGCGAAAAAGACGACGGCCGTTTGGCAACAGACCGCCCGCATGTTTTCAATGCTTACGGTGCATATGTCTTTAATTGGATGGGTAATAAGAGCAATGAATCAACTGTTTCATTCTTTAGCGCATTTCAATCGGGGACTCCGGTGACTTCGACGGTTGGATTTTATACCACTTCGATCTTCACCAAGCGCGGTGATCTAGGTAGAACGCCATTCTTTACCCAAACCGATCTTGCTTTTTCACATAAAGTTAAGTTTGGTAGAGATAATCGCTTTGCCATCATTGGTGATTTGAATATCATTAATGCTTTTGATCAAAGAATCATTACGGGTTATAGCACGGCAGTCAATGGCGTGACTATGACAGAGGGTTCCTTTTTCAATACGAATGCAACGCTTTATCAGGTTTGCCCAGTAAGCACAACGGCTTCAGGGGTCTGTCCGGTAAACAATACAGCGTTTTCAGACGGTAAAAAGTATCCAATCGTGGTTGGAACTCTTAGTGGAGCCGGAATTGCAAACAGTTTGGATTGTCCGACACCAGTTCTATCTTTGGCAAATGGCGGACCTGCACCAATCGCGTGTACAAATCAGACTGCTCTATTTAATGGAGTTTTGACTCAGGTTGGACGTCAGATTTATGGAAATCCAGCTGCGATTACAAATGCGTATAACGCAGGACAGATACTTACCCTAATCAACAAGTATCTTGATGGAACGCCGGGACAAACTAATATCGCTGGATTAACCGGCTACCAAGTTGTTGCGGCTCTTAACCGTCGTACATCAGCTTACAAACAAGCTAACGGTTTCCAAGGACCGCGTGGTATTAGATTTGGGGTTCGTTTTGTTTTCTAAACTAACCTTAACTTAAACTGGATTAATCAATCATTGCTCGCCTGAGATTTTCTTAGGCGAGTTTTTTTGCGCCTGGTATCTAACGGGTCAGAAACGGATGCCATTGCTGAGGTTAACTGATGTTACGCAGTTTTGATTTTTGGGCTGTGCCCACCGATGCGTGGAAAGTCTGAGACGGCACAGCCGTAAATTTAATCATTCTGCGTAAGGTGAGGATTAAGTTAAAAAAGTCGAGCGGCTATCGGCATTGACTCTTTTAGCCCGCCGGGCAAGAAATTGTAAATGAAGTTATTTGATAAAGTAATGACAATCGTGAAGGAGCGTGATAGCGACTTTCAAGATGTATAGCAGAAGCCTTATTGATTAGACATCTTTCTAAAATAAATCCTTAGCTTATTTGGTTTTAGCTCCGTTAGGAGCGTGCATGTTTATAGCCCTAATTATGACTAGTCTTGGAGTTCCGGAGGAACGGCATATTTCAACGTAAATTATATGCCGTTCCTCCGGAACTCCAACCTTTTGCTCTTCGAATAACTATAAATATGACGTTCCGCTGGAACTTAAAGCATTCTATTTAGGAAAGTTGTCTATTGTATATATTTCGCGATTCAAGACACAGTTTGAATTAATCGACAAAGCGGCCCCAATAGTTTCTACACCTTAATTACTTTCGGAAGCTTTCTGTCGAAATTGTTTAATTAGTTTTTTGACGTCATCATTTCCAACTGAATCGGGCTTAACTTTCAGGTAAAGTTCAAGGTGATTTGCTGCCCCCGCAAAATTACTGAGGTTGTGTGCATAAAGCAGGGCCAGATTCCAATGAATATCTGGAGATTTGCCTTTCGCCAATTTATTAGCCTGTTTTAAGGTTTTCTCGGCCTCCGGATAGTTCTTTGCTTTGCGCTGGCAAAGCCCTAATAAAAGAAAGGCATCGGTTGAAGATGGTAAAATTGAAACGGCTTCCTGAGCGGCCTTGATGGCTTCATCGGTCATCTGAGCCTCCTTTGCCGCCGATGCAAGACCATACCAGCCCATAAAACTTTTGGGATTTACAGCAATTGCCCGTTTGAATGTCTCGTATGCTAATGTCCATTTTTGGAGTGATCCATATTCTTGTCCGAGCCGGATAAGCACCACATAGTAGGTCGGAAATGCGGTGAGAGCATTCTCAAGAACGACAATTCCCTCATCAGTATTTTTTTTGTTAAGTGATTCAACAGCCTTTTCATACAACTTTTTCGCATTCTCAGGAATGTCCTGAACAAATACGACACCTGTTAGGCTTTTCTCATCCATCGCAGTCCGACGCAATTTCAGATAAAAATCTTGCTGCACGTTTTCCGAAGGGGAGCGTCCGGTAATTCCATCAGTTGCAATATTTACTTCAGTCGCTTGTTCCTCCAAATCAGTTCCGTATGGCAATACTTTGATGGTAAATGATCCGCCGGATAGACCGGGGAAGAAATACCGCCCTCCACTATTAGTTTTGACCCTGGAAAGGACTCCGTTAGTTTCGTTCAAAAGTTCGACATAAATATTCGATACCGGCTGTCGTTTATCGTTAAAAACGTGTCCGCTAATGGTGTTATTATGCCCCTGAGCATAATTCTCACTTAGATTGACTGATAAGAAAAACAGTAAATAAAAAAGTAATGTGAGTTTATTTACTGTTTTTATTTGTTCGCAAATTCTATTCTCAAACACTTTCAAAAGACGATTGACCCTTTTCATGATTTCTTAACTCCTTTACGCCGAAAACCAAAAATGCAAAAACCTTTATCACATTATTGGATTTTCCTTGAATTTCAAAAGCGGTTAGGCAACCTAAAAAAACACTTGAACCATTCAAAATTGTGGGTTAACAATTTTTTAGATTCACAACTATCAACTCATTTATTCAAATCTATCAAATGCCCCAATTTTTCCTTTTTGGTTTTTAGATAATGTGCGGCCGGGGCTTGGGCTTCGACCTCGATCGGAACTCTTTCAATCACTTTGAGCCCGGCTTCTTCCAAAGCTCGAATTTTATCGGGATTATTTGATATCACCCGAACTTTACAGAGTCCTAAATCAAAGAGAATCTCGGCGCATTGCTGATATTCACGCGCATCAACGACAAAACCAAGTTTCTCATTGGCTTCAACCGTATCTGCACCTTGGTCCTGTAAAGCATACGCCCTTATTTTGTTGATGATACCAATCCCACGACCTTCCTGTTGCTGATAAACGAGGGCACCACGGCCTTCGATTTCAATCAATTCCATGGCTTGATGTAACTGTGGGCCGCAATCACATTTAATTGAACTAAAAACGTCCCCTGTTAAACATTGAGAGTGAATCCGCACGAGAGTCGGCAATTCAGGCCTCATCTCGCCTTTGAACAAAACGACAAATTCTTCTGAACTAATCAGTGAACGATAACCTGCTATCTTGAATTCGCCATACTTCGTGGGCAAATTGGCGACTGCAACTTTTTCAACCGTTAACGGTTTGATTTCGGTAGCGCAATGATGATTGTTGTCCAACAAATGTAATTCTCCAAAAATGCTTTTGAAAAATTATACCCCTAAACGACAAGAATTTACAGGATTTTTCAGAGATTATCGTGAATTGCAGAAAATAAAGATGGTTAGCAATTATTTAAACAAACCAGTTGTTTTGATAACTGCTAACCACTCGGAGGTATAAAACTAAATTATTTGAACATTATTTGTCGGTTTTGACTTTTTCCTCAGTTTTGTTGTCTTCTTTTTCTTCGTGGGCGAAAACTGCACCATCATTGATACCAAAAATCCTGGAAAGTAATCCGCTTAAAACTTCCGACACTTTGGTCGGTTGTGTCTCTGAAGCTGAACTCATCACCTCATCTTCAGCAAAAACTGTGTTCATTTTTGCTAATTCGCCTGTCACATGCAGACAGAATGAACAATCAACCAAATGCTTGATAATTGCCGGAGATTCGCGCACGTCCAGTTTGCCTTCGACAAAAGCCGTCAGCGTATCATCGTCTAAATGATTATCATTAAATTTGTTATTGGCAGAGCGAAAACGCACATAGCGGTCTAATAAGCCTTGTATTTTCAACTCCTCCGAATTTATTTGCCCCTTGTTTATCATAATCCAGCCTCCCACAGAAAGAGACGGCACTCCTTTGTTAAATTTGCGTAAAATTTTCGTAAGAGGGCAAAAAAGAACAATTTAGACGAGAATTTATTAAGGTTGGGTTGTCATCAAATTTCGATAAAGGTTCGGACTGGCTAAATCTTGCGTGGCAATCTCCAGACAAATATCAAGTTCGGCTTCTTTTAACCCATTATTTGATAAAAGTTCCGTGCGAAAACTTTTCAGCACTTTGCCATAAGTCTTTTCTAACCAACGCATCACGGTTGATTCGTGAATTTTAGCTTCGGGGTTGCTCTCGCGTTGAGCCGATTTTCGCTGGAACCAGTCACGCAGAGGTGAAGTCGGAATTTCAACTAATTTGGCAATCTCGCGTAATTTCAGATTTTCGACATGATAATACAGCAGCAAAAGTTTTTCGTGATTGTCCAAATCGCTAAAAGCTTTTTCAATAGCGGTTAGTGTCGTTCTCCGATAACGCTCACGAGTTAGTTGGTCAATCATTTCAACTTCGCCATCCAAACTCGGCTCGGCAAAACTGGCCTGGGTATAACCTTCGCCAACATTTTCCGTCATTTCATCCAACGAAACTTCATCGTGACTGGTACGGTGCAAATCAACCAATGAATGCCACACCACGGTTCTCAACCATCCGCGCAGACTGCCGCGTCCGCTATAGGTCGAAAATTTTGAAACCCGGGCGCCATCAACCATTCGCGTCCCATACAGTTCGACATAAACCGTGTCCACTACATCCTGAGCATTGGTTTCGGAACTTGCCAGATGACGGGCAATTCTTTCTAAATAAGCCCGGTGTTGATGGTCAAATTCCCACCAGGCTCTTTCATTTCCGCTCGAACAAGCTAAAGCCAAAAATAAATTATCAGTTTGCAGTTCGCCAAAAAAGCTTTTGACCTCGTTGGCAGTTAAAGTTTGAGGGCTATTGGCAAAAAGATATTTGCGTGCAGTTCGATGCAAAGATTCCTTAAACCACTCTAAGCCAACCCCGAAATTAGGCGCATTTTCACCACATTTGGCAAAAATCTCTTCAATAACGCCATCGCATTCGTCCAATAGATATTCGTGTTGGATTATTTCAGGGGTCATAATAACTGGAGTATTATAAACAATATTTCTTAATTCTACTAGCATATCTACAAAAGTCTTAAATTCTTTGGGTATGAAATAAATACCTTTCCAAAATAACGCTAGTAAAAGGCGGTGTCACTACCCATTTGGGTAGGAATTTTTGGGTAATTTACGACTCGGCGCTCAGGCTTTGATGGCCTGTGTTTGGGACGGATGCCGCCACCAGGCTTTTTTCGGCATACTGCAATTGGAAAAGTCGCCAATACAACCCGCGTAAATTCAATAATTGCTGATGATTGCCCGATTCGCGAAGTTCGCCATGGTGAAAAACTAAAATTCTATCGCAACGCTGAATGGTAGAGAGCCGGTGGGCCACAACCAGCGAAGTTCTTTCCTGCATGACGCGCTCGACGGCTTGTTGAATAAGTTGTTCGGTTTCGGTGTCAATTGAACTGGTAGCCTCGTCTAAAATCAATAATTTTGGGTCAAAGGCCAAAGCCCGGGCAAAACTGACAAGTTGCTTTTGACCGACCGAAAGACCTGCTCCACGCTCTTTAATCTCGGTTTTGTAACTGTTCTCGAGTTTTTCGATAAACTCTCCCGCGTGGACTTCGGCTGCGGCCCATTTGATCTTATCTTCAGTTATTTCTTTATTTCCGAGTCGAATATTATTTTCAATCGAACCCGAAAAAAGGAAAACATCCTGTAATACAACTGCAAAATTTTCTCGCAAGGACTGTAAATCCCAATCCCGAATATCCACTCCATCCAGCAAAATCCTGCCCTTTTGAATATCGTAAAAACGCATCAGCAGATTAGTGGTGGTCGTTTTGCCCGACCCTGTATGACCGACAAGCGCGACCGACTCTCCTGCATTGACAGCAAAGGAAACATCTTTCAGAACCCAGTCTTCTTTTTTATAGGCGAACCAAACATTCTGAAATTCAATATTTCCGATTGCTTTACCGGACTTTTTAGGCTTCTCGGGCGTTTCAATCGCGACCGGCAGATCAAGTAATAAAAAGATTCGATGCGAAGCGACAATCGCGGCCTGCAGAACATTAAATCTTTCGGAAAGGTCGCGGATCGGCTGAAACAAAAGCCCTGAATATTGAGTAAAAGCGATCACTGTTCCGATGGTCAAAGTAGTTCCGCTGGCTGAAACAGATGACAAAATTTGATAGCCGCCAAAGAAAATCACGACTCCAATTCCCAAGGTGCCGATAAAATCAACCATCGGATAAAAGATCGAGTAATAGTAAATCGTTTCAATATTAGCCTGACGATAATCATCGTTGATTTGGTCAAAATTGCGTTGCGCTTTTTTTTCAGCATTAAAAAGCTGAACGGTTTGGGCACCTGAAATATGTTCTTGTAAAAATGCGTTGAGTTTAGCCGTCCGGGTCCGGACTTTATCAAAGCCGAGACGCGCCTTTTTGCGAAACCAATTAGTTGCCACAAACAGCAGCGGCACCGTAATCAGCGAAACTAGCGCGAGTTTCCAGTCCATATAGAGCATCATTCCGACAATCGAAAAAATGATGACTAAATCACCTAAAACATCAATGACGCCCGAGGTAAATAGTTCATTGAGCGAGTCAACATCCGAAGTGATGCGAGTGATGGTGCGCCCGACCGGATTTTTGTCGTAATATGCAACCTCCTGATTTTGCAGTTTAGTATAAATTTCTGTCCGCAAATCAAACATCACTTGCTGCCCGACCCGATTGAGCAGAATTTCCTGTAAATAACTAAAAAGAAACCGGAAAAAGAAAAGGCCGAAAAACATGAAGGCGAACCACCACAGTCCTTCGGTTTCTTTCGGGGTAATAAAGTCATCAACCGCATGTTTCGTGAACCACGGCTGAAGACTACCTAAAATATTAGTTAAAAACGTCAAAGTGAGAGCTATCGCAGCAAGTTTCCAGTAAGGTTTGAGATAACGCAGGAGCCGTTTGGTAACGCTTAAATCGTAAGTCTTTCCGATTGCTTCTTCTTCGAGATGTTTTTTTGCTGCTTCGGACATTTCTATTTTAGATTTTAGATTTTAGATTTTAGATTAGCAATTCGGAGATGGAGAAAAATGAGCCCGGTTTCCTGATTCCAAATAACCACACGCATCCAGTTTTCCCCAAACCTCCGGCATAATAATCCGGCAACCATCAAAAATGCGTCTTGATTAGCGACTGAATTCGGTCTGCCCGACCACCGAAAATCAAAATTATCCCAAGCGACAATCGAATTTAAAATCATTTCGACGGATTTTAGCCAAGCTTGGGCTTTTTAGATTCAAACCTCAAGTGATAAGATTTGTTTGCGATTTGAAAAGTCTAAATGTAGCATTATCAGTTGTCACTTCGACAGTTAAACAACTTATAAAAATCCGTAATCCGAAATCACAATTCCGAAATCATATGAATCGTCTGATAAATGAGCGTAAAGACAATTGGCAACGTCTCGAAGACCTCCTTGATTTAATGGGTGTCTCGTCATTAAAAGACCTTTCGCGGGCGGAAGTGCGTGAATTTGGCGAACTCTACCGACGGGCGGCAGCCGATTTAGCCATTGCGCGAGCCGAAACCCGGGACCCGAAGCTCATTAACTATCTGAACAGTCTGGTCATCCGTGCTCATGGCAAAATTTATCGGGCCGAAGGTCAGGGCGTTAATTTAATCTGGCAATTTTTTTCCAAAGATTTTCCGAGAGCTTTTCGCCGAACCTGGCGTTATACGGCTTTAGCCTTTGCCGTTTTTATGATTTTCGCGACGGCTTCATTTATTCTATGTTACAACGACCCCAAATTTGCTGATGAATTGGGGCTCACGGCGGCTCGTTTTGCGGCTCAGGATAATATGAAATGGTGGGAGCGTTTAAACGAAGCCAATCAGGTCGGTTCTAGTCAGATTTTGACCAATAACATATTAGTGGCACTGATGGCATTTGCTTACGGCGCTTTTCTCGGCCTCGGAACGCTGTATGTTTTGTTCAATAACGGACTTCAAATCGGCGGTGTACTCGGCGTCTGTTACCAAACGAATCCTGCGTTTGCCAACGATTTAGTGACTTTTATGGTTGGTCACGGAGTGATTGAATTGTCATGTATCTTTATTGCCGGTGGGGCCGGCATTTTAATCGGGTATTCAATCATCAATCCCGGGGATTTAAGCCGGGTCGAGTCCCTCAAAAAGAAGGGGCTCGAAGCAGTCCGACTGGCCATCGGCTGCGCTTTTTTATTGGTTATTGCCGGGGTTATTGAAGGTTTTTTGTCACCTTCCGCGCTTCCGGCTCCGATCAAATTCGGAACCGGAATTCTGACCGGAATTGCGATGTATTCGTATTTATTATTGGTCGGGCGTGAGGACGAAATTCAAGCTCAAGTTTAACTATTTGCACTTTCGCCGCGATATTCAATAATTAAAGCATCTAAAAACCAAAAAAACTCATCAATTTATCAGTAACATTAGCGGGTGTGAATGCTGAATTTTCAAGTTTGTGCTAAAATCCGCAAGTATTAATTTTTTATTAGGTTGAGGAGAAAAAGTTAGTGTTTTTACACTTTAAGTCCTTTGTTTCATTAGTTTTAATTGTGTTTGTCGGAACGTCTGCCATCATCGCGCAGGATGCCAAACCGCAAACCGCACCCGCCAAAGAAGAAAAAAAAGACAATAAATCGTCTAAAAATTCCGGTGGATCAATTCTGACGGCCGAACAAATTGCCGAATCAACGATTTTCATTTATGGGCTCTACGCCGGCGGCCGCCCCGGTTTGAACCAAATTCGAAAAACCTCCGTCGAGCGTGGAAAAATGAATATTACCAATGCCGACGGAACGATTGATCTGGCCAGCTACGAAAAAAGAATTCTCCGTGGCGAGAATTTAGACAAAGAACGGATCAGGTTTGATCAGGAGTTACCAGGGGCTAAATTTGCTTTGATTTACAAAGAAAATAAAGTCCTCGGACTCTTCAATGATTCGATTTTTACTCCACGCGAAGATGCTTCAAAAGCTTTTACCAATCAAATTTGGCGCGGACTCGAAGCGCTACTTCGGTATAAAGAAAATGAAGCTACCCTGGCCTTGAGCGGCAAAGAAAAGTTGATGGGCGTGGAATATCACATTTTGGATGTGACTGATAAACAGGGTCGCAAAACCCGCTTTTTTATCAGTGCCAAATTTTTCAAAGTGATGTGGCTTGAGTATTCCGAAGGCGAAATCAAATATGTTCGCAAGTTTGCGGATTACCGATACGCCCAGGGCACGCTGGTTCCCTATCGCTCGACACTAACTGCCAACGGCAAACCAATCGAAGAAACTACTGTGTTAACCGTCACCTACGGGCAAAAAGTAGAAGAAGATATTTTCCAAACC
>JANOEF010000299.1:0-25302 GCA_031413075.1 Acidobacteriota bacterium
GGGCGACCTGTTTCGGTGGTGACAACATTTAATTTTCCGTTTTCAAACCCAAGAAACAAATCGGTTGCGCCTTTTTCAAAGAGTAGTAAAACGCTGGTTCGATAAGAATTTGCATCCCAGGGAAATGAAGTTGTGCCTTGAATTTTTATTTCTTTCAGTTCGCCCAAATTCTTCTTAAACTCCGCATATTGTTCAATTAGAAATGGAATATAGAAATCGAATTCGGCTTTCTGAACCCGCGTTTTGATAATTTCCTGGTCGCCTTTGGCAATTTTTTCGAGAATAAATTTGGTCAAATCATTAGCTTCGGCGTATTTTTTCGCAGTTTCGCCTTCGTATCCGGCGATGGCGTTGATTGCTTCCTGACCTTCTGCGCCGAGGTTGAGATAAACTCCGTTGCTCCAAATTTTCAACTTTTCACCATTTGAAGTTTGATATTCGCCTTCGTAATTTTTCAAATCTGTGGCAGATAATTTGATAAATTGCGGTGGTTGTTTATATTCTTCGCCCGTCAAAATCCGGTTCAAATTGTTGGCAATTACCCGTTTGTTTATTGCCACGCCGTCAGGTTCGAGAATTTCGTAATTTGTCAAAATTATGATGAGCTTTTTATCTTGCGAATACCAACGAAATTCGCTGTGATAGCCCGGATTATCGCCGCCGTGAAAGATTAGAGTTTTGCCGTTTTTTTGTTTTTCGAGATACCAGCCATAGCCGTAGAAAGTATTTTCATCAAAAGACTTAGCGTGTTGTTGAAAAAGTTTTTTCGTTGTATCTTTCGGAAAGATTTTGTTTTCATTCAAAGCCTTAAACCATTTGTAAAGGTCAGTTGCAGTCGAAACAATCGCGCCACTTCCGTAATTCCAAGCCTTGTTCCACTCAGTAAAAGTCGGAAGTTTTGACCATTCGTTATAAGTTTGGGCGACTGGAAATTTGCTCCATTTTTCGTCCGGGTAAAATCCCGATTGCATCATTCCAGCAGGTTTAAAAAGATTTTCTGAAAGATATTGCGGATAAGTTTTGCCCGATACTTTTTCGATAATCGCCGCCAGTAAATGATAGCCGTTGTTGGAATAAATAAACTTTTCGCCAACTTTGGCAATTAAAGGAGTTTGCAGAATTTTCGTCACCACTTCATCCCGATTAGTCGAATTCTTTTTGCCGTCTTGCCCACGCGATAAGCCCGCTGTGTGCGTCAGAAGTTGGTGAATTGTAATAGTTGATTTATCGGCAGGAACATTGTCGAGATATTTGCTAATTGCATCCGTTGTTTTCAACTTTCCATCAACTTCGAGCCGTAAAATCGCGGTTGCCGTAAATTGTTTGGTAAAAGATGCAATGTTAAAAACAGTGTTCAGCGAATTTGGAATTTTGCTTTCCCGATTGGCAAAACCGTAGGCTTGATTGAGCAAAATTTTACCGTTTTCGGCAATCAGAACTTGTCCCGAAAAGCCGTAAGCATTAGCACGTTTCAGGTAGTCTGCAAGTTTTTTCTCAGTTGCCGAATTTGCAAAAAAACTTTGTGGCAACGCGATGCAAAGTAAAATTATTCCCAATTTTTTAAGTAGCTTGATTTTCATTCATTTGACCTCAGTTAAAAGATGGCTTTAATTTGAAAACACTTTCAACCAAGTTTTTGTGACATCTAATATCTGATAGTTGCTTTTTTAATCTTTTCCCCTAGACTGATTTTTATCAAATCTTTTGCAAACTCCAATTCTAAATCTTGATTTTCCAACTTGTCTTTTATCGTGGGAATGATTGTGTGATTTGGTATCAAACCTCGGTCTGCATATTGATAATTTTTGACTGCCATTGCATATTTCATCAGCGGAATTTCGACTCTGACTTTAGAATTCGGCAATTTAAGGTCGGGCGTAGGTCCTGATGAATTGCCATAATACCCGCCGCCGCTTTCTTCACCGATAAAAACGGCTTTGGTATGAAAATGGAGCAGAGATAAAAATTCGCTCGTAGTCGAAAAACATCCGCCATTGATGAGGACATAAATATTACCCGTAAAGGTTGGTAATGAAGGCGTTTGCTTGCCAATGTTCGGATGCTGGATATTGTCAAAAGTCACTTCGCTGTTGGCTTTCAGCATTCCATCGGGAGTTTTCATCCCCGGACGGTTGGTATATTTGAAAAAATTATAGGTGTTTTTGTTCATCCGCAACGATTCATAATAATCAAACGGCTGGTTGATGAAATACGAAAAAAGTAGTTTTCCATACTCATCAGTTCCGCCGCTGTTGCCTCGTAAGTCAAGAATTAAATTTCTAGTTTTATTTTCTGCAAGGCTTTGAAATGAGATTTTAACAAACTTAGGAAAGTCTATTTTTGAATCTTTGAGCCTCTCTTTATCAAACGAAGTAATCCGTAAATAACCAGTTTGTTCAGTTTCTAAAATTTTATTTTCAGCTAATGGAAGGGCGTTGGCAGAATAGCGTTTATCAGCGATTTCGATCAGTTTATCAAACAATAATCCTGCTAATTTACTTGTTTTAACGGTGCTTTCGCTCTGAGAAATATATGAGACTTGGTATGATTCGGTGTAACCATACAAAATGTAAAAATTCCGCGTAAAATAGCGCGACCTTTCTAACATTCGATATTTTTTAGTGCTATTGTTTCCATCAGACGGAAAATTGATGAGCAATTCTTTGATAAAATCTTCGATTAAATGCCCGTTTATCGAAATGATTTGCGCCCCGAGAAATTCTTTATCATCAAGGGTTGAATAATTTCGTCTGACATAGAGTTTTCCTTCACTCCAATATGGCTGAAACGGAACGGCAGTAGCACTTTCATCCAATTTATCCAGATGTATTTTTGGAGGAACTACTCGCAAATGCCCGTCTCCGATTTGAGCCACAACTTTGCACAACAAAAGCATAAAATCTCTGTCGCTCATTTGTTTGGTAATGGAAGCGGACGCAGTTTCAAATATTGCATCCATTTCCGCTTTAGATTTATACCTGTAAAGCGCGGGATGTCCTTCTTCCAACGAGTCTCTAAAAATTGCAAAGTCCTGTTTTAGTTCTTCGGCTGAATAAAATTCTTTCGCGGCATCCTTATTTTGTGGGTAGGAATTAAATGCCACCGAAAAAAGCAGTAATAATGACAATAGTTTTTTTTTCATAAAATTTAATTTCCTTTCAATCTCCGCAAAGCCGCAACCGATGATGGATATGTTGCATCAATCTTCACCGCCTTTTCGTAATTTTTGATGGCTTCCGCTTTATTTCCCAACTGTTCATACGCATCGCCAAGGCTGTCATAAACATTTGCCGATTCGGGATAAAGTTCGACATTGAGCTTAAACATTTCAATCGCTTCATCCATTTTTTTAAGTTGAACTAAACGATAGCCAAAGGAGTTAATTTCTGCTTCAACGCTTTGGTAAATGTTAACGGGATTGCTTTTATATTCGATTGCTTTGGCGCGGAAAGATTTTAAATCGTTGGCTTGAAATAATTCCAGCGCAATTTCGCGTAAGGATTTTTGCGGTTTGTAATTGAGAATCGCTTGCATCGCCGAATCAATATTGTTGGCGTAATCAGCCAAAGTTAATTCCGCCGCGACACTTGGCGCAGTCCATTGACGGCGGTCAAGTTCAGCCATATTTTGCCACCACAGAGTTGACGCATTAACTCCAATTTTGCTGTTCGGCAAAGTAAATCTCCGCGCATCGCCATACATATTGACGAAGTTAGCCGTTGGTTCGCCGACAAAAATTGCTTTCGTATAAACTTCAAGAGCATTGACCAAATTTTGCGCGGCGGAAAAAGTTTGGCGACCAATAATTACAAATAATTTTCCGCGTTGGTCAATTTTTTCAAGCTGGATAATTCCGCGAATCACGGCGGGAACTAAACCATTATTGCCGCCACCATTTAAGCGCAAATCCAGCACGAATTTTTCCATATCCGTCGCTTTCGCGGCATCAACCGCTGCTTGAAAAAATTGCGCCAGAGTTTTATCGTCACGGTTCAAAACCTGGTTGATTTGGACATAAAAAACTTTCGTAGTTTTGTCATATTCAAACGAAAATCTTTCAGTATCATTTTTTATCCAAAGTGGCGTTGGGTTTTTGGAATTACCTCGTGCATCCGTCCAATTTTTGCGAAAGTTATTGTCAAACATCTCGTGATACGAAATCGTAGTTTTCGGCTCAAAAGTAAAAGTCTTACCATCTTTTTCAATAGTAAATTCAACTTTTTCGCCAGTTTTGACAATTCCAATCGCCTGCAAAATTTCGGGTGAAATCAGATACATCGGAGCAAAATTTTTCGCGCCCATTTCGTTGTCTTTCGGGATGTATGGACTAACCATTTCAAACGCTTTTTCAATCGGCGTGTTACCGATTTTGATGACCTTTCCGCCCACAATTTTGGCATATTCACTACTTGCCGATTGGACAAAAAAGCCTTCTTTGAATAGATAAATTTTGACGGGAAATGCCCGAAATATGAGCGATGGCTCGATTAACGGAATCATCGAAGTATGTCCGTCGCGCACCATCGCTATAATTCGGGCAAATTCCAAAGCGATTTGGTTGCTAGTCAGCATTGGAATTTTCGTATCTAGATCTTTGACCGCTTTTTCAAAATCTTCGCGGGTCATTTTGGCGAAAAGATTTTTATGGCGTTTGGGTAATTCGGTGGCTAAAAATTGTAAATCCTCGCGCCATTTTTCGGCGGTTAAAGGTTCGGTTGATTGGGTTTGCCCAAAGGTAATTTGGGTTAAAAATAAAAGAAAAATAACGGTTAATAGTTTCATAATTTTTTAGTCTCAAAAGGCGGCAAATTGAAAAAATGCGCCTGTTTTCATTTCGGATTCGGAGCAGTTTTCGATGATTGTTTGGGCAAAACTCGGAGTAGTCTGCAAAATTCTTAGCTCAAACGGTTTTTCTTGACACTTGTTTTTGATAATCATCGTATCGTTCTTTTGCCCCAGCATCAAATTGGTTGAAAATACGAAAATTAGGATCACAATTTTTATAAATTTCATCTCTCCTCCTTCAAACCAAACAGAGCGAAGTTAAGCAAATAAATGGCTTATCGTCTTTGAAGTAACGAAAATGAACTTTGTTTGAATCCATCAGCGAATAGATTTTTTCCGTCTCTTGACAGACCAAAAAAGCTGCTTTGGATGGTGTAATCAGACTAACTTCGCGTTTGCAATCCTCGCAATAGGCACGCACGAGCAAATTTTTTCGCCTGATAACGCTGACTTCGTGAGTTTCGATAAAAACCTCTCGCTGAATTTTTGGCATTATTTTTGTCTCCAATAAATTTCCCGAACTTTTCTTCGCTTTCGCCGTTTGTATTAGTAAGCATTGGTAAGAATCTACCCGCGAAATACGCAATCTTTGCAGAATCCCGCACTTTAAGTAAGGGCGTAAACAATGACACACTTACGAGCGTGGCGTGTTTCTGCATTCAACTAAGCAGGTCAGCAAATGTTTTGCGACAGATTGAAAATCAAGAAAAGTTTTCAAATAGTTGAGTCACTTTCGTTTTTGGGTTTTCTTCATTATCCGTTGTTAATTGTGCATTGGTGCTTAAATAGATCTCTTTATTTTGCAGTTGTTACTTTACAAAATTTCTTTTTTTTTCGCGCTTTTTCGCGTTCTTTCGCGGGCAAAAAAATCTTTTCTTGTCAAAAGCGATAAATCTTTCTACAATGTGAGGCGAACAAACATTTTGATAGTTTGACTTTCTGCTCAAAATTTAACCGTCTTAAACATTTGCTCGCCTCTCTGGATGACTCTAAACGAAGATTTGTCCAAAAGTCTTGAAAGAATCCTAAAATTTGGTTTGAAATTTTTCTGAAAGAATTATCAAAAGCGTTATGAGTAATAAAATCAATCGTTTATATGAATTCGACGATTTTCGGGTTGACCCAAATCAAAAATGTCTGTGGCGCGGTAAAAACCTTGTTTCGCTGACTCCAAAGGCCTTTGACACTCTGGTCGTTTTGATCGAAAACAAAGGGCGGGTAGTTGATAAAGATACTTTGCTCAATCAAGTTTGGGCAGATACTTTTGTCGAAGAAGCCACTCTCGCGCAAAATATTTCTACTCTCCGAAAGACGCTCGCACTCCAACCGGACGGCAAACAATTTATCGAAACCATTCCTCGACGCGGTTATCGTTTTGTCGGCGAGGTGCGCGAAATAATTGATGAAGAAGAAATTTTTGTGGTCGAAACTCACCGTCAAACCCGGATCATTTCAAAAGAAGAAATACATAATTCGGACGGGACAGTTCAAACCGTTGATTTAGAAAAAGCCGTTTTAGTGTCTCCCAAACCTGCTTTTTTGACCAAACGCCGATTACACTTAGCTACTCGCGTTTTGGTTTGCGTGGTCTTATTAGCCGGCTCATATTTTGCTTTTCGCCAATATTTGCAACCGAAAAAAATGTCGGATGAACAATTCCAAAACTTTCAGATCGCAAAACTGACTTCTAACGGAAACATTCACCGAATAGCGATTTCCGGTGATGGAAAATATCTCGCATTAGTCGAAAAAAAGAACGAATTTTATACGCTTTTTCTGCGCCAAACGAACAATGCCAACCAAATTGAAATTATTCCGCCAAATAAAGATGACTTTATCGGAGTGACTTTTTCACCCGATAACGAGTTTATTTATTACGCAACTTATCAACCGCTGGACGAAAAAGGACAAGTAAAAATCGGCGTTTTATACAAAGTTCCAATTTTGGGAGGAACTCGCACCGAAGTTTTGAAAGATGCTGACAGCCCCGTTTCGCTCTCGCCTGACGGCAAAAAACTGACGTTTATTCGCCATCTTCAGATGGAGAAACTAAGTGCTTTGATGATATTTGATTGTGCTTCCGGGGCGGGTGAAATAAGACTTACCACCCGCCCTTGGCGACAGAGATTTTCGGAAAATGCTCCGATTTGGTCGCCCGATGGCAAAACTATTGTAAGTTCCGCATTTGGCGAAATTAAAATGGAAATCATCGTCACCAAGGTCAAAACCGGCGAGCAAACTTCGTTGACAGAAAAGCCTTGGGATTGGCTTGGACAAATGGCGTGGCTCTCGGACGGGAGCGGAATTGCTCTCACATCCTACGGCGAAAATTCGCCAAATATGACGGATGAAGTTTGGGTTGTTTCGTATCCATCAGGCCAATCCCGCCAAGTCACCAACGGTATCAACGGCTTTTTTGGCTTGGGGATAACGGCAAATTCAAATTCATTGGTAACGGTCAAATCAGACCGAATGACGAGTCTTTGGGTTGCGCCGAAAGATAAGCCGAATGAAGCCAAAATGATTCGTAAAAACACGATTGACGGTTCGCTTTTCAAACTTGGAATTGATTGGACTCCAAACGGAAAAATCGTTTATTCAACTGCTGAATCGGGAGATGCGGATATTTGGATAATGGACGCGGACGGTAATAATCCGAAGCAATTAACCGATAATCAGGCGGCAGATTATGCGCCCAAAGTGTCGGCGGATGGACGATATATCATCTTTATTTCAAATCGTTTAGGAGAAAGAAATCTGTGGCGGATGAATATTGATGGAACAAATCCGCTGCAACTATCAAATTTGCCAAATGCCGTTTTTCCCAGTATTTCGCCTGCTGGAAATTGGGTTTATTTTTCGGCCATGGATGGCAAAGTAAGCAAATTAACGCTTTGGAAAGTTGCGATGAATGGCGGCGAATCAACTCAAATGAGTGATTTACTAATAATTTCGCCGCAAATTTCGCCTGATGGAAAATATTTGGCTGCATATTACCCCGAAAATGGTGACAAGAATTCTCGTAAATTAAAACTAACTTTGCTTTCGCCGTCTGATGCGACAATCATTAAACAATTCGATAGTTCCGCTAAAAATTCCCCTTTCAAATGGACATCCGACAGCCAGGCAATTTCTTATTCAGACAATTCAAACGGCGTTCCAAATCTTTGGCTGCAACCGATTGACGGCAGTAATCCGCAACGATTAACCGATTCAAAAACCGAAGAAATCTTTCTTCACAGTTGGTCAAAAGACGGTAAAAATTTGGTTTTCGTCAAAGAAATAACCGTCAATGATATTATTTTACTTCAGAATATCGTTCAATAAAGGTCTATTTCTTTTTCTTCTTCTTACCTAAAAGTTTGTTGAAATTTGATAAAATCTTATTCAGTGTTTCCGCCATTTGAATTCGTGATTCTAATTCGTCAAATTCAGCTCTATCTGCTTCGGTCAGTTCGAAATTTTCATTAAACTTCCGCATCTGGTTAAGCCAACTTTTTGCTCCTTCAAAAAGATTTTCGGCTAAACAAATTTCGATTTGAAGTCTTGAATACTGATTAAATTCGTTGATATGCCATTCTTCTTTATCATCAAATTTGGCGAGAATTTCTTTGGCGGCATCAACATTTTTTCTGCCAGCCTCTAATATCCCCAAAGACATCGCTGCGAAAGGATATTCCGGGTAGCGAGTATGCAAATCTCTGAGTTCTTTTTCATGGTCAATTTTTTCGCCCTTCTTTTGTTTGATAACGATTAAATTGTTTATCAACGCCGGATGCTCCTGAATCCTCATAGCCTTTTTGAAAGCGTTTTCGGCAGTTTCCAAATCATTTCTTTGCATGGCTCTCACGCCAAGATTCAAAAGTTCTTTGGCTTTTGGCGGCAATGGATAAACACTATCCACTAACGATTCTCCGGTGATAAAAAAACCTCTGGTAAAAATATCGGTTTGTTTGCCCTGAACCCATATTTTGACATTTTTCGGCAACATTTTTAACTCTGTCAAAATCATCGTAGCTTTACTGCGAACCGAATCTGCACCCGTTTTTCCCAAAGCAAAGTCTTTCAAAATTTCCAACCCCTCCGGGTCTTCCGACCATTTAATAATTTTGATAACAAATTCTTTTGCCTTTCGGTCGCTCCGTTCAAGAATGGTTGAGAAAATGCCGATGATATTCGGATATTTATTAAAAAATTCGTTGGTCTTTTTCTTTAAATTAGCATTAAAATTTTCGTCATCCTTAATGTTTTCCGCCAATTTCATCAATTCGTTGGTATAAGCGGTAGGCAACCAATACTTCAATCCAAGAGCAAAGACATTTCGCTTATAAACAGGCAATTCCAGTTCTTCGAGATTTTCGTCAGCATCTTTATAGTCATCGTCAGAGGCTTCTTTCCATAGTTTTTTTGCTTTTTTTTCGTTGCCAAGCTGGTAAAAGGAAAAAGCCGCCAGATTTTTGAGATAGCCTTCGTTGTTTAACTTTATCTTTTTCTTTTCCAATTCTTTATAAACTTTGACAACCAATTCGTCATCACCTAAAAAAGCAAAGGCTTCTACTTTTTTGACGTCACAATCGGAAAACTCACTTTCAATTCCGCAGAGCCGGTTGGCATAATTTCCCGCGTCATCTTTTTTGCCTAGAAAGGCTAAAAACCGAGTTAAATTTCCTAGCGCGTGAAAGTTCTCCGGTTGTTTTTCTAAGACTTGTTGAGCTGTTTTGACCGCACTTTCAACCTCGCCTTTCATAAAATAAACCAGGCTCAAATTATTGTAGGGTGCGATAAAATCAGGAGCTTGTTTTATCAACTGGTTAGCAGTTTCGATTGATTTTTCAAATTCGTGATGGTGCATATAGAGTTGAACCCGGTCGTGCAGAACGGCGAGTTTCATCCCCGCCTCATCATTTGGAATATTGTAAGCCTCCAACATTCCTTTCATTTGTTCGGCACAAATTTCAATCATTTTCAGAGCCGCATCTGTTCTGCTGTCAGAAGAAAATCGGCGGACAAACTCTTTAGCCGCGCGTGAAGCAAGCGAATGATATGAGTCTATTGCATAAACCACGTACAAATTATGCAAATTGTCAGGGTCATTGGGTTGAAATTGAACCATTTTGGCAAAGGCCTTTTGCATCATAACTTTATTGTTCAATTCGCTTCCGACGTGAGCATACATAACCCAGACATGTTCTTCAATTGGAAATTTTTTGACTGCCTCGTTCAAAAGCGGATAGGCTGCTTCGAATTTTTTATCATCAAGTAATTTAGCTATTTGAGTCATCAATTTCAACTTCTCTTTAGCTGTCGAAACACTAAAAATACTACTTCTTTTTTTCTTGAATTTGAATCCCATAATTTTAATGCCCGCCACCGGAAACAGCTTCGATTTTTATCGCTCCAACATCTTTCACAATCAAGACACAGATTGCCGCAACCAACATCGAAATCCCGCCCAGCATCACCGCATTGAGCGGATTATCACCCAGCACAGATTTATAAATTTGCGGAGTTAAAAAAGATTGAACAACCTGCGGAATTACGATGAATAGATTAAAAACTCCCATATAAACACCCATTCTTTCGGGTTTAATGGCACCTGCCAAAATCACATATGGCATCGAGAGAATCGAAGCCCAGGCAATTCCGACTCCAATCATTCCAACCCAGAGAAAATATGGATTGGCGGCAAAAACTGTCGAAAGTAATCCGAGTCCGCCACATAGCAAACAGACGATATGGACACCTTTGCGCCCAATTTTGGCAGCCAATGGCGGAATCGCAAAAGCAAACAGAAAACAGACCAAATTGTAAATCGCAAAACAAACTCCGCCCCATTCTGTTCCTTGTTTGAACAGTTCGGATTTATCGTCAACCGCACCGAAAACGTGTCGTGCGACGGTCAGACCATAAAACTGCCACATAAACGGCAAGGCAAACCAGGTAAAAAACTGCACCACCGCGAGTTGTTTCATCGTTGAAGGCATTGTTACAATCGCTTCTTTAATTTCATTGAAGATATTCGCAACAATATTTCCTTCATTTTGTTTGCGACGAAATTCTTCCATATCCTCAGGCGGATACTCACCGGTGGTGAAAACCGTCCAAAAAACCGCAACTAAAAATGCAATCGCTCCAACAATAAAAGCAATCAAAGTTGAATATGGAATTCCGCTTTGCATTACACCGACTACGCCTAAAAATGTCAAAATATTTGGCAAAGCGTTGGCCAGAGTTGAGCCGATGCCAATAAAGAATGACTGCATCACGAACCCCAAAGTCCGCTGTTCTTCGGGCAATTTATCTCCGACAAAGGCACGAAACGGCTCCATCGTAATATTGATGGAAGCGTCCATAATCCATAACAGACTTGCCGCCATCCAAAGTGCGGATGAATTCGGCATCAAAATTAAACAAATGCTCGCCAAAATCGCACCGACCAAAAAATACGGACGGCGGCGACCGAGTTTTGTCCAAGTTCGATCAGACATCGCCCCGACAATCGGCTGAACCAATAAACCTGTCAAAGGTCCGGCCAGCCAAAGATAAGGCAAATTTGCTTCGTCAGCACCTAAATACTTGTAAATAGGCGACATATTCGCCATCTGCAAGCCCCAGCCGAATTGAATTCCCAAGAATCCAAAACTCATATTCCAGATTTGCCAAAAACTTAATTTCGGTTTGTTTTCCATATAGTTTGAAACTCCGTTTCTTAAAATAATGAATTAGGAACGATGAATGATGAATTATTTTTTAGCTTTTGCTGTTTTCACAGAAGTAACTAATATTGCCATTAATTCGTCCGCCTCATTTTGTAAATGTTGAATTTTCTCCTGAGTGAAAATCCCTGCCTCTACCAATAACTCAAGCCAGTAAATTGTTTCTTCAAGTTCCTGCATCGAGCTCTCTAATTTGCTGATAAATTCTGCCGTCGATCTCGCACGAGTTCCTTCGCGATATTGTGCACCGACTGAAGTTCCGCTTCGAAAAATTTGTTTGCCTATAATTTTCGCTTCTACATTATTTGGCAAAGCCCGGAAAAGCTGAATAATTTGTAGTGCAAATTTCTTTGTTCTGACTCTTAAATCCTTTTCATCGTTCATAGTTCCTATTTCATCGTGACAAAAATCCCCGCCGTCCGGGCTGGCATCGTCAGTGTTACTTTCCCGTTGTCAACTTTGATATCTGAAACTTTTCCAAGTAGATCTTTCAGCGTGGCATTAAGTTCGATTTCTTTAATTATCCCAACGTCAAAGGTAACTTCAACAGGTTTAGTATCATTATTGAAAATCACCACAACAGCTTGATTATTTAGAACTCTAACATAGGCCATTTGTTGCTCTTGATCCAATAGATCCAATGATTTACCGTTTCGTAATGCTCCGTATTGTTTCCGTAAAGCCCCAAGTTTTGCCAGATGATTCCAGACCTCATTTTGTTCTTTGGTTCGTCCGGCCGTATCAAAAGCGTTGACACTATCCCCCGCGAAACCGCCCGGGAAGTCGCGCCGATTATCGGGATCACCGCCGCCGGGCATGGCAATTTCGTCCCCGTAATAGAGCAACGGAGTCCCGCGATTCGTCATGATAAAAGTTTGGGCGAGTTTCAAACCTTCAATCGTCGCGCCTTTTTCATGCATAAAACGTTCCATATCGTGAACGCCCAAAAATGTGGTCAGCACATTCGGATTCGGATAAAGCCAATCGCGCGCCAGCATTTGCGAGACTCCGCGAATTGATTCGCCTTTGGCAAAGGCATTTCGAATCGGATAGAAAAGCGCAAAATCATAAAGCGTGTCAATTTTAGTATCAACCCCGTCGTGTCCTTTACGACCAGTTTGAAAATACGAGATCAACGCCGGATCGCTGTCAAAAAGTTCGCCTAAAATATTGACGTTTTTGTATTCCCGTTTGATCGCGCTTCCCCATTTTGCCCAAAAAGTGCGGGGAACGTGCGGCAAAGTATCCATCCGAATTGCGTCAAATCCTCCGATTTGAAGCCACCATAAGCTATTTTGAATCAGATATTGCTCAACCTCTTTATCATCCTGATTGAAATCGGGCAAGATGTTGATAAACCATCCGTCAATGTTGCTGGATTGGGTTTGATACGTTGCGCGAGGATTCATCGCCGTCCACTTTTGCCAATTATTATTTGGATGATTGGCAACCGTCCCGTTCCACCAAGTCGGAGTCGGCGGGTTTTCCGCCCAACTGTGATACGGGCTGGTGTGATTGGCAACCTGGTCCTGAATAACCTTAAACCCCATCTTTTGAGCAGTTTGGACAAATTCTTTCAACTTCGCCAGATCCCCTAAATGCTCATCTACCGCATACATATCAGTCGCGCCGTAGCCGTGATAGCCTGTGGTGAACGGCATTCCTTCATAATTTTCTTTGTAATCCGGTTTGTCATTGTTGTCATAAACGGGCGTTGTCCAAATCGCTGTCACGCCAAGAGATTTGAGATAAGGCAGTTTTTCGATCAACCCTTGCAAATCGCCGCCGTGATAATGCCGCCCGAATTTGCGATCATATAAGCCTTTCGATTTTTCGGGATCGTTGTTGGATTGGTCGCCGTCTTTGAAACGGTCGGGAATGACAAAATAGATCACGTCGTCGGGAGTGTAGCCTTGGTGTTTAGTCGGCGAAACTGATTTTGGAAGAATTTCAAAATCAAATTCGGTTCTGTCCGAAGCAACTATTCCTTGAATTTTGATTTTGTATTTTCCCGGCTTAACGTTTGCGGCAATCCGCAAATCGAAAAACAAATAATTTCGATTTGCGCTCCATCTCGGGTTGGATGCTTTCAAGTTCGGAGAATTTGTCGAAATCAACATTTTGTCCCAACCGAGATTTTTCCCGGTCAGCATCACGCGAACAGGATTAACCGTCGAACCGGTCCACCAACTCGGCGGGTCAATTTTTTCGACGCTCGGTTGCGCTTGCACAGTAAGCAGTAAGCAGTAACCAGTAAGCAGTAAAAACAACAGACGTAAATTATTTTTCATTAACTAAACCACCTTGTAATTATTTTTTTGAAATCAAAAATCTAAAAATCACCCAATAAATTCCAACCAGGACAACCCCGATCACAATATATTCAATAAACCTGATGCCGATTGTCTGATAAACCGGAAACTCTTTAATTGCCTTACCTTGCGTCATCGAATAGCAGGAAAAATATTGTTGATTGACCATCTCGCCATCGCTATTTTCTACCGCCACCACATCTCTCGTCAAAACCGTTTCCGCCGGACAGAGCATTTCAAAAGGTTTGTTGTAAATTACGTTTCCGGCACGGTCAAAGACGAGTCCGAGAAAAGCAAAAACCGCAATAAAAACGAGAATTGTATATTTGTTTTCAATAATTTCGCCTTTGAAAAAGAACAACGCGGCAATCGCCAAAACCAAAATCCCAAGCGAAGCAATTCCTTCAAAATTGTCGGTAAAATAGGCAATCAAAACAAATGCCAAAGTAATTAAAATCACGGGAATAAAGATCAGTGCTAAGGTGCCGAATGTTTCTTTCATCTTCTGTTATATCAACTCTTTAATTTAGAACTTTCAAGGTTGATTTCGTGTTTTTTTGTGTTAATTCGTGGCTAATTCCTTCCAAATAACTCACTCAAATCCGCTAATCTCTCCGCAATCTTCTTATCAAAATCTTTTGCTTCACAACGCCAATACCAATTTCCTTTGGTTGAACCGGGCAGATTCATGCGGGCCTCATTACCTAATCCAAGCAAATCCTGCATTGGGATAACTGCTGTATTTGAAACGCTTGCAAGAACCGTGCGGATAAAATCCCAATGAATTTCGGTGCCGTCCGATGGCAAATATTTCTTACAAAAATCGGTTTCTTGCTTGATTTGTTTGGCAGTCCGTCCCGACCCCTTCCCGGCTTTTGAATTAAACCAGCCGACGGTCGTATCGTTGTCGTGCGTGCCTGTATAAACGCACGAATTTGGGATGTAATTATGCGGCAGGTCGCCATTTTTAGAATCGCCACCCCACGCAAATTGTAAAATTCGCATTCCGGGAAAGCCAAAAAAGTCACGCAATTCTTCGACATCGGGCGTGATCACGCCGAGGTCTTCGGCTAAGATCGGCAAATCGCCCAAAATATGTTTGAGCGTTAAAAATAAATCTTTGCCGGGAACATTTACCCATTCGCCGCGTTCAGCCGTTTTGTCGCCGCCCGGAACTTCCCAGCTCGCCGCAAATCCGCGAAAATGATCAATTCGCACAATATCAACCGTTTTCAAAGTGAATCGAACGCGTTCGATCCACCACCGAAAACCTTCGTTTCGCATCAGATCCCAGTTGTAAATCGGGTTCCCCCAGAGCTGTCCGGTTTTTGAAAAATAGTCGGGCGGAACCCCTGCCACCACCTTTGGCGAACCATCTTCATTGAGCTTAAATTGACTCGGGTTGCACCACACATCACACGAATCGAGGGCAATAAAAATCGGCACATCGCCAATGATTTTGATTCCTTTTGAATTAGCGTATGCTTTCAAAGCGTCCCATTGCCGAAAAAAAGCGAACTGATAAAACTTTTGGGCAAAATCTTCTTCGTTTAAATCTTGCCGGGCGGCGGCGAGTGCTTCCGGGTTTCTGAGTTTCAACTCGGGGTTCCAATCCTGCCAGGAGATCTGGTTTTTCGAGAGTTTGATGGCTCGAAAGAGTGCGTAATCATCGAGCCAAAAACGATTTTCATGACAAAACGAGCGAAATTCTTCGGCAACTTTTTCGTCCGTTGTCCGGCGAAAGCCTTCAAACGCTTTTCTCAGGAGCGGGAGTTTATACTCGATGACCTTGCCGAATTCGACCTTTTCGGCTGGAAACTTTGGCGGATCGGCAATGTCTTTTTTGTCCAGAAAACCATCTTTAACCAGTTTTTCCAATGAAATCAGATAAACGTTCCCGGCAAAGGCCGAAAAACATTGATAGGGTGAATCGCCAAAACCCGTTTGACCGAGCGGCAAAACCTGCCACAAAGTCTGCTTGGCTTTGACCAAAAAATCAACGAATTTATAGGCTTCATCGCCAAAATCGCCGATTCCGAATTTCGACGGAAAACTCGTCGGATGTAATAAAACGCCCGATGCTCTTTCAAATTTCATAACTAATCATCTTTTCAGCACCGCCGGTCGCAGCCGTCGGTTGAAATGTAAAATTTCCCAAATCCGATTTACTAAAATATTTTTGACCTTCAACTTAAACCATTCGCTACCGCGAACCCTTTCTCTGACTTTTCCCCAACAAGAATTCAAACGGAATATCCAATCTTTTTGCCCAGGATTTCTCCGAATGGTCTTCACCCGCGAAAAATCTTGTCGTCCAACTTTTTTCAACCCAGCCTTTGGCTCGCATTAATTCGTCAACTTTTTTCTGCAAAGGCGGATAAAGGGCGTCTAAAGTTTGATCGCCATAGTCGAAATAGATTTTCCGCGAATTAGCTTTTGGCAAATTCTTTTCTAAATAAGTTCGGAAAGATTCGGGAACGGTTTCGAGTTTCGGAGTTTTCGCATCACCAACCATCGGCAAATGCGTAGAAATTCCCGCCGCACCACCGAAAACATTCGGGTATTCGCAAATCGCATAAATCGAAATCAATCCGCCCATACTCGCCCCGGCGATAAATGTATGGTTACGGTCTTTTTTGGTTGCAAAATTTTTATCAAGATACGGCTTTAATTCTTCTACTAAAAATTTCAAATAGTTATCAGATTGCGGTTTATTTCTCAAACTATTTTTGACGATGAAATCTCGGGTTTCTTCGGGCAGAAACGGCAAAGCTTTTTGCGGATAGTATTCCGAATGACGATATGCACCGTTGTTCCAAACTCCGACTACAATTAGATCTTTTATCTTCTTTTCTTTCCACAATTTGCCAACCGTTTCATCAACCATCCATTCCTGTTTATTCCAGGTCGAATTCGCATCAAAAAGCATCTGCCCATCGTGCATATACAAAACGGCGTATTTCTTTTTAGGTGAATAACCATCGGGCAGCCAAACGTCTACATTTCTCGCATCAACATATTTAGACGCAAATTTTTCCAGCCGTTTGACTGTGCCGGTCGAAACATTTAATTGAGCGAAACCGCTGACGGCAGTCAGAATAATCATTAATAAAAATAAAATCTTTTGCATTTTTCTAATTCAAAATCGGATTCAGTTCGGAATCTGCAATTTCACCGACCGTCTTTCCGCCCATCCAGGCGGCAATGTCGTTGGCTTGACTCTGATTTTGCGGCAACGTAATCCTTGCGCCATCCGCAAAATAGATAATCGTCATCACTTCGCGGGTCGTCATTTGCGATTGATTTGCGCCGGCCGAATGAATTGTCCATCCCGCGTGAAATGTCGCGTCGCCCGCTTTCATGATGCTTGCTTTGGTAATCGAAAAATCGTTTTCAGCGATATATTTATCATAAGTTTCGTCGCTTTCATCCGAGATTTCAACGCTCCCGACCAGACCTTTTTTATGCGAACCCGAGGCAAACTTAAGCATTCCCAGCTGCTCATCAATATCAACCAACGGCATCCACATCGTAATCGTATTTTCCGTGTCCAAGGGCCAGTAATACTGATCCTGATGCCAGGGCGTGGAACCGCCGTTCGGTTCTTTGAACAAAGCCTGATCGTGATAAAGCCGAACTTTTTCGACACCCAACAAATCAGCCGCCACCTGTGCAAATTTTTTCTCAAAAACGAACCGTTTGACCTTTTCGTCAGACCGCCAGAGGTTCATAATTTGCAAAAAAGCCTTGCCGTAAGTGTCTCGCTCTTCAAGACTTCGCGTTTCGGTTGAATATTTGTATGCGGCCGCCGAAATCGCGGGCTGAAATCTCGCAATTTCTTCGGTCGTGGCCAACCCTTTCAACAAAATATGTCCGTTTTGTTGAAACTCAAACGGTTGTTGATTGTTTAACTCGTAACGCATCTTCTTCTCTGGTTTCCAAAACGAGTCCCGACGTCCACTCAGTCACGACATTAAGTAAAATGTGACTTTTAAGGAGCTTAAGAGTCTGTTTAAATTTTTGAAATTTCCTTGTTTTGTCGCTGAAAGTGACGAATTTAATAGCGTCGGGAGCATCCCGACGTTACTTAAAGCAAACATTCCGTCGCTGAAAGTGACGAACACAATCCGTTAAATTTTCGTCACTTTCAGCGACGGATCACCTTTTTTATCAATTCGTTGGGTGCCGCTCGCGCTTTACCCAACGCTATTAAATTTGTCCCTTTCAGGGACTTTAAGAAAAATTTAAACAGACTCTAAGTTATTAGTTCACATTTTAAATTTTCCGGTGTTTGGCAAAAGTACTGAATCCAGGCTTCAGCCTGCTCCCTCCGTGCTTCGCTGGAGTTTGGCCGCCTCAAGGCGGGACTCAAAACGCCGGAAAACTTACAACTTGCTGCACTTATTTCGGCAATTTATAGAAATTCAAAAAAGAATAAGCGGTCGCGCTTTTCGGCGGCAGACTCAAACTTAGATATTCTTTTTCGATCATCTCATTTTCTTCGGGGCTCAGTTCTGCCTTCGTTTTGAATTTTCTTTTGAGAGCTTCGGTGAATTGGTATGGAAACTTGACCTCTTTGGTTTGAGCGCTTCGATTGAAGGCAAAGACAATCGGGTCAAAAAAATCCCGGCCGAGATGTCGGCGTTCAAATACATAAACATCGTCGTCATAAACCAAATCCACGGTCTTTCCGCGGCTTACCGCCAGGTTGGTCCGCCTCAATTCAATCCACTTTTTTGTCCATTCGAACATTTCCTGTTCGTCCGCCGTCCGACTCGAGCTTTCAAATTTCGCAAAATCCTTGCGATTGTCGGGATCGTGTCCACCCGTCATCAGAACCTCTTCGCCGTAATAAAGTTGCGGAATACCGCGAGTCGCCAAGATAAATGCAACATGCAGTTTAGCGGACTCTTTGGTGGCTCCTGCCAGCGACATGAACCGGTCAGTATCGTGATTGTTGGTCATCACCGTGACGCGGTTGATATCGCCGTAAAGCCCGTCGTATTTGAGGACATCACGCAAGGCGCGCATCGGCTTCTTGCCGGTAAAAACGTCCTGCGAAGTTCGCCAGAGTTTGAAATCAAAAACGCTCGGCAGTTTGGAATCAATGCCATCCCAACCGATTTTGCCGCCTTGAAAAAATGAAGTCTGAGCCGAATCTTCCTCAAAAACTTCACCGACCATATAAAAGCTCGGATATTGTTTCAAAATCGCCGACGACCAATCGCGGATAAATTTTCGCGGCATATATTGAATTGTATCTTGCCGAATCCCGCTGATGCCGGTGACGCCGATCCACCATAAAGTATTCTGAATCTCATATTTAACAACTTCCGGCTCTTCGTGGTTCATATCCGGTAACGAAAAATCGAACCAGCCCTTGAGCGTATTATCTACATCGGCCGGCGAGGCATTCGGCGAAAGCAGCGAAGAATTATTGAATTTATTCTGGCCAAATGGCGGAAACCAATTCTCAAGCGGCGGATTTTTCATCCATGGATGCCGAAAACCGATGTGATTGGCGACCTGATCCTGCACCACCTTGAGGCCTTTGGCATTCGCTTTTTGGACCAGTTCACGAAGTTCGTCCATCGAGCCAAAATGGTTCTCGACACCGTAATAATCTATCGCACCATACCCGTGATAACTGGCCATCGGACACCACGGCTTATCGCAAGTCGTGATCTCGTCTGAATTATCATACCAGGGGGTGAGCCAAATTGCGGTAATTCCGAGTTCTTTCAGATAATCGAGATGATTTATCAGTCCGCGAAAATCTCCTCCGTGCCACATTCGCGAATTCGATTTGTCAACATTTTTGTTGTTAGAATTATCGCCGTCTGAAAAACGATCAGTCATGATCAGATAAATTATATCGTCATTGGTGATGGTGTTTGGCGTTTTTGGTTTTGGCAAAATTTCAAAAGGGATCAGTGATTTACCTTTCGCAGTGGAAACTTCAAATTCATACTTTCCGGGTGTCGCGGTCGGAGGAATCGTCACATCGAAAAATAAATAGGTCGCGTTTGAATTCACGCGAACGTTAGAAACCTTGAAGAGCGCATCCGGCGATGAGATTTTCGCGTTTTGTAAATTCTCGCCCCGCACCAATAAACGAACCGGGTTAATGGTGTGATTGGCCCACCAATTCGGCGGTTCAACCTTTTCGATTTTCGGCTGTGCCTGCACCGTCAGCATTAACCCGAAAGCGGTCAGCAGTAAAAAAAGTAATTGAAATTTATTCTTCATAAATCAATCCAAAATCTGAAATCTAAAATCCAAAATCGGCTCAGGGTTTTTTAACCTGCTCAACCGAATTGGGAATTTCCTGGGTTTTATCATTAGCGGTGGCCGCCCCGGTTCGTGCATACAGTTTTTCCAATCGCTTAAATTCGGCAAAATTCAGATCGGCTTTCTCTTTTTGTTTTAAACGTGAATACACTAAAAACAGTTGATACCTAATTCCCGGATCTTTTTGGTTGATCTCGACTCCGCGCTCAAGAATTTTCAAAGCTTCTTCGGTTCGTTTGAGCCGGACGAGCAATCGCCCTAAATCATAATGGGCGGTGAAAATGTTCTGATCCTCTTTGATTGACTGCCGCAAAAGTAGTTCTGCTTTCTCGTTTTGTCCGCGTTCATAGGCCAAAAATCCGAGATTAGCCAAAGCATCCGCATTATTCGGAGCGAGTCTTAAAACCTTTTCAAAAGCCGTGATTGCTTCATCATAATTACCTTCGACCCGTGCTAAAAATCCTTTGAGATAGGTAACATTCAGATTGTCTTTTCGTTTTGTATCCTCTTTTTCCAAGATAGCGCGGGCTTTTTCATATTGCTGAATTCGGATGTGGGTCACAACCAACCGCACTTGATATAACAAGTTATCCGGTTGTTGAAAAGCGGCTTTTTCGTAAAATTGTTGGGCTCCCGAATATCCCTGCCGTTTGGAAAGCTCTTCGGCAATCAAAAAATTCGCCTCGTGAAATTGAGGTCGGAGTTCGACTGCTTTGAGCCATAAACCGACGGCATTTTCGACCTCGTTTTTGGCCGAAGCAACCAGACCGAGCCGGTAAAAAGCATCCGCATTTGAAGAATCTAAATCAACCGCACTTCGTAAAACCGTTTGCGCCTTGTCAAATTCATTCAAATTATAATAGGCAATGCCCAAATTATAGAGGACTTCAAACCTATTCGGAATTTGGGCATTTACTTTCTCAAAATATATCTTTCCTTTTTCATATTCGTGCCCCCCCGATAAAATCAAGCCCAGCGTAAAAAGAAGCCGCGGATCCTGAGGCTCAAGATTTTCCAGAAACTCCGCGATCCTGACTGCTGATTTGGCTTTGTCGGCTGCGACATAAGCTTTCGATAACGCCAACAGGAGAGAGACATCTTTGTTCGTCGGAGTTTGATTTTTGGGTGAGATTCCAACCAGTTTCTCCAGCAATGGCACCGCCTTCTGAGACTGATTCTGCGACGAATAAACCGCCGCCAGATTATACGTGGCCTGTTGGTGATTTGGTTGTCTTTGTAAAACTTTGCCTAAAGTCTTAACTGCTTCGTCCAATCTGTTGGTCTTAACCAACAAAACGCCCAGGTTCGAAAGTGCGGAAACATCATTCGGACTGGTCTTTAATATGTCCCGATAAGTATTTTCAGCTTCGCTTGGGCGGTTGGTCTGGTCAAAAACAACACCCAGCAATACTTTCGCTTTGACATCTGTTGGCATTTTGATGAGGTAACCTTTGAGCAAAGTTTCGGCCTCGCTAAAACTACCCGCTTGAATGAGTTGGGTGGCTTTTTGAACGGTTGGATTCGTCTGCGAGGTTTTAGGCTGCGAAAACGGACTCCCAACTAAAAAAATACAGACCAAAACCGCACAACTTAAGATTTGGCTATACCTTTCGGCTGTTAGTATTTTTTTTATCACCAAAATCATTTATTGCTTGGGCTGCATGGCTTTCAAGAATTTTTCAGAATCTTCGGGCTTCACCGAAATTGCTTTTTGGACAATTGTCTGCCACCACATAGTTGTGTCTTTAGTTATGTTTCCGGATAAAAAAGTTAGCCGGGCGTGATACCCGTGATCGGTTTTTTCATCCCGCCACCAAAGTTTTTCTTGCTTTTTATTGTCCACGAATCCGATCGTATAGCGATCGTCAAATCTCTCGCCGGAGGTTGCTTCGCCAATATTCGACGAATTTGGCAGCCGCAGATCAGCGACTCGTTGGACGGTGGAAAAAAGTAAAATAACTTCTTTGACATACTTTCCTTCGGCAAAGAGAATCTGCAATTCGCCTTCAGGCAATGATTTATACAATACCCGAACGTCTTTTTTATCTTTGCCTTCGTTTCTTTTGGAATCAGGTCTCTCTTCACCCGGTTTCCGATTTGCATTGACAAAAACAGTCTGTAAGGCAGTTGGCACGTCCATCCCCAGGGTGACGCCATAAACATTCATGGCGTGTTGTTTACCGCCGATACTCGTTGTTTCCAGATTGCTTTGGGCTGAAACCGATGCGATTAATAGCAACAAAAACACTGAACATAATGCTGTTTTCTTAATCATTTTATATCTTTTCCTCAATCTAATTTGGCAGATTAACCGATTTTCTAAATTCTTTTTCGTCATCAGGCATCAGAAAAATGACTTTTTGAGTAATTTTAACTACCTGAGTTGCTCCTGCTTTGGTTACTTTTTCCGAAGCAAATTGAACTCGAACATTGTAATTTTGCGATGTTTTTTCCTGCCGAAACCATAAACGCTGGAGCTTTTGATTATCGGCAAAAGCAATCGTATAGCGGTCATCGTATCGGGTGCCGTCCAAAGCCTCTCCGCGTCTTCGATCGGTATTACCTGTGTTACTGGCATTGAATCCGTCAAGTTCTCTGTTTCCGTCTAAAACTGTGGTATTGGTGCTTAAATTTCCCCGTTCAACATCGGCCGGTCTTCCGCCTAAAGTAGAAGTCGTTGTCAAACTTGTTGAATTCCCCAATGAGCCCGTGAACGGCAACCTTAAATCATCTAAAAGCAGAGGTTTATCATAAATTAAGACCAATTCCTTGACAAATTTTCCCTCGGCAAAGACAATCTGCAATTCTCCCATCGGAAGATTTTTATAGACTACCCGGACATCGCTTTTGTCCGTTCCTTCGGTTCTTTTGGCATCAGGTTTTTCCTGTCCGGGCTGACGATTAGCGTTAACAAAAACGGTTTGCAATGCCGTCGGAACATCCATTCCGATCGTCACACCGTAAATATTTGCGTCGTGTTCTTTGCCGCCGATGCTCTTAACTTGAGATATTATTTTATCATCTTTAATCTGAGCGGCTACTTCACTTGCTCCGACCAAAGCAACCGCCAGCAGCAAACCTACACCAATGATTTGGGACAACATATTACTCCTTTTTTACCGGGGTTTTTGAGTCGAAACTCCTCGCCGGATTTCGTGAATCTTTTTAACTATCGCATTTTCGGCTTCGGCTTCGGCCTTTCGACCCAGTTTGCGATAGGCAATGGCTAACTGAAAATGCGGTTCGGGGTTGTTTGGTCCGAGTTCCGCCCCTTTTTGCAGATGCTCAATGGCTTCGGCCGCACGGTTCATACGAACCAAAGTTTTTCCCAGCGTAACTTGCGCTTCGTACAGATCTGGATTGACGGCAACCGCTTTTTGCAAAGCCTTTAAGCCTTCTTCCGATTTATCACCTTCGGTTTTGATCAATAAGACACCCAGACCTAGATTTCCATCCGCGCTGTTTGGTTCAAGTTCCAAGACTTTTCGATATTCCGCCAGCGCCTCCCCGATGGTTCCTGCCCGCTCCAGTGCGGTCGCCAGAAAAAATCTGCTCCGGACATCCGTCGGCTTGATCAACACTGCCTGACGAAATGAATTCACCGATTTATCGATCTCGCCGTTTCCGAAATAAGCCCTTCCGAGCGAGAAGTTTGCGTCAAAATGATTTGGAATTAATTTAATCGCTCTTTCCAGTTTTTCAATCGCCACCGCATTTTCGTTTTGAACGGCTGAGATGACCGCCGATAAAACCAATGAATCGGCCAAAAGCTGATTGTTTTCTTTGCTTGCGAAAAGAATTTCGACCGCTAACTGAAGACTGTTTGCGGCTTCGGGATACTTTCTTAAATTGAATAAAGCCAATGAACTGCCGTAAATACTCAAAGTGTCTTTCGAATCCAGCCCCAGGGCAATTTCAAACTGGGTTCTGGCCGCTTCCCAGTTACCTGCCTGCAAATAGACAAATCCGCGTTTCCGGACTGCTTCCAGGTTCTGCTGATTAGTTTGAGCCGCGCCGCTTCCCGTTCCGGAACTCTGTGCGTAAATCTTTGGCAAAAAAATTAAATGGACGCACAGCACAGCACTTCCGCACAAGATTCCGATTTTCGTGATCCAAAGGCTCATTTTGTAAAAATATTACTGCAAAATATTGCCTTGATATGAATAAAATTCAGAGTTTCTGGTTGCCTAAGAATTAAGTGGCGGGTAATTTTCATCACACGCCACTTTCCATTCAAATAGACAAAATTAATTTAACTTAGAAGATGATCTTCAAGGCAAATTCCATTTGTCTGCGTCTTTGTTCGGAAAAATCTCTGCCAAAATTGCCGTCGTCAATATTTCCATTCGGAGTTGAACGATTGACATTATTTAACACATTATAAGCAGAAATGCGGACTTGAACATTAAAGGCTTCACTAATTGATCTTATCGGGAAATTCTTGAAAAGATTGGCATCCCAATAAAATTGATTATTGCCACGGAAAGTGTTGCGACCAAGCGTCCCAATCATTGGACAGTTATTGTTTGGCGAACCATCACTGTTATAACAATTGGTGTCTCCGGAGAAGACTCTGGTTCTCGGCGCTCGGAATGCTGCCCGATTAAGGAAAATTCCTTGAGCCAATTGAGTCGCACTGGGGGTTGGGTCACCGATTAAATCAGCTCGACCACCATTCCAGGTGACGGTGAAAGGCGAACCGCTCTGGTATGTCATGATGTTATTGAGCTGCCATCCGCCGATAAGGAAATCTGCGGCTGATGGAATATCTTTTAAGTATTTGCGTCCATTTCCGAACGGCAGATCATAAACGCTGGCAAAGGTAAAACGATGCGGCACGTTCAGGTCCGACAACCCACGATCAAGTTCAGGTCTCAGCGGATTATCAGGGCCGCAGGTGCGCGGTCCGGTTCCGCCGGCACAAAAACCGCCCGGATTGTCGTCAATGGCTTTTGACCAGGTATAAGCAGACAAAATTGACAAGCCATCCGAGAAACGTTTTTCAACCTTTGTCTGGAGGGAGTCATACTTCGCACGAGCCGAATATTCGGTCGCTGTAACACTTCCAAAACCGGTCACTCGCCGTGAACCGGGTCCCCCCTGATCTTTGGCGGTTCCAATATTTCGAACCAAGAGAAGATTGCGGGACAATGAACCAACATATGCAATTTCCGCCAGCCAGTTTCGGGCAAACTCAT
>JANOEF010000300.1:0-4565 GCA_031413075.1 Acidobacteriota bacterium
ATTGTTAATTGTGCATTGGTTTAAGTAGTTCACATTTTAAATTTTCGTTTGGCAAAAGTACTGATTCCACGCTTCTGCGTGCTGCCTCCGCGCTTCGCTGGAGTTTGGCCGCCTCAAGGCGGGACTCAAAACGCCAGAAAACTTAAAACTTGCTCTACTTAGCTGGATTTTGGAATCTCGGCAAAGTGATCACTGATTTCTTGCGTCCGCAGAGATCCTTTAATTCATCCACATTCGGAGATATGGTCATGGCCGTTTCAAAAGTAAGCTGACGTTTAAGGTGCAGCGCGGCCAAAGACTGATTCAGCGTTTGCATTCCATATTTATCCTGTCCGGTTTGCATCATCGAATAAATTTGATGAATTTTGTCCTCCCGGATCAGATTTCGGATAGGTGAATTTGGAATCAAAACCTCAAGTGCCATCACTCTCCCGTTCCCGGCCGCATTGGGCAAGAGGGCCTGACAGAGAATACCTTCTAAAACCAGCGAGAGCTGAGTCCTAATCTGCGCCTGTTGCCGCGCCGGAAAAACGTCAATGATCCGGTTGATAGTTGAAGCGGCGGTATTTGTGTGCAAAGTCGCGAAAGTCAAATGTCCGGTTTCGGCTACCCTGAGAGCCATCTCAATCGTCTCGACATCGCGCATTTCGCCGACCAGCACGATGTCCGGATCCTGTCTGAGAGCTGTCCGCAAGGAAGAATCAAAGGAGAGCGTATCACCGCCGAGTTCGCGTTGGCTGACGACGCAGTTTTTGTGATTATGGACAAATTCGATCGGGTCTTCGATAGTCAAAATATGTTCGTGACGAGTGATGTTTATTTTGTCAATCATCGAAGCCAGCGTGGTAGATTTTCCGGAACCGGTCGGCCCCGTCACCAGCACGAGTCCCCGCGGTTTACGGCAAAGATCGGCGATTACTGCGGGCAGTCCTAAATCCTCAAAAGATCTGATTTCAAAAGGAATCGCCCTCATGACGGCCGCGACCGTTCCCTTTTGTCTGAAAATATTGACCCGAAATCGTGATAATCCCTTGAAACTAAACGAAAAATCTAACTCCAGGTGTTCTTCAAATCGTTTTTTCTGAATATCCGAAATTACCGAATAGGCAAGTTCTCTGGTATCGGTCGAAGTTAGCACCCGGTAGCCTTCGAGCGGCCGCAATTGCCCGTGAACACGTACCTGCGGCGGGCTATCCACCCGCAAATGGAGGTCGGACCCGCCCATCTCGGTCATTTTATCAAGTAGTTCAAAAAGAGTGATTTTAGTTTCGATATCCATATTCATTTGCATCCACATCTTTGAAACTTAAATGTGGTTAGTGCTCAGAATTGCACTATTTATAAAAAATTGCAAGAGCTTCTATTTCTGTGATCTTAAATTTTCCGATCGCGGACAAACTGCCTAATTGCAGTAGCTATTTGATTTAATCACCAGCACTATTCCATACTTAAAGCAGTTCAGTAAAAGTTGTGCGACAGCTTGAAAACAAAGAAAAACTTGCAAACAATTGAGTAAATTTAGTTTTCGGGTTGTTCTTCATTTTGCATTTTGCATTTTTAATTTTTAATTTTGCATTATTGCTTACTTAGTAATGACATTTTCCGACAAAACGTTACAATTTTTTGATGATTTTTTTAATTTTTAATTTTTAATTTTTAATTTTGCATTATTTCTTAAGTAGATTTTAGCACATGAATGAACCTGAATTTCAGACTCTTTCGAACACAACCGCCTTCACTGATAAAATCAGATGGCTGATTTTTGGGCGGCTGGCTTTGATTTTTATGCTCTTTATGTCCAGCTGGTGGTGGACGCATAATTATTTAGGGCTTTCGACCGATTTTTTTCCGGTTTCGCTCTTTTTGCTATTTACTTTTTCGCTTTTTTTAACCGCAGTTTATCTTGTTTGTCTATATTTTAATCAGGATTTTGTCTGGCAAATCAGGCTTCAGTTGTTTATTGATGTTTTATTGGTCACTTTTCTGGTCTGGGGAACCGGGGATGTCATTTCGCCTTATATCACTCTTTACATTTTATTGATCAGCGTTGCCGGATATTTTTTAGAAAATCGTGAGGCGCTTTTCGCGGCCATTCTGAGTGCGGTCTGTTTTACGATAGTGACGATTCTCACTTCACAATCGTTCATCTTTTCCTTTTCGGGTGAAGAGAGGTCTTCGCGGGTTGTTCAAATAACTGCTTTTAATAATATTGCGATTTTAATTGTCGGATTGTTAGCGGCTCGATTTTCCGAAAGGCGTCAGGTCAATCAGCAATTAAAAGAAACAACCGAGAGTTTTGCCGATCTTTCCGCTCTCCACCAGAGAATCGTTGAATCAATCCGATCGGGATTAATAACTACTGATTTAGAGGGGAAAATTTACACTTTTAATCAGGCTGCGGAGGAAATTTCAGGTCTGCCCGCCAATCAAATTATCGGACAAAGCATATTTTCAATTTTTGACCGGGACATTCACCGGCCAATTGACATTTGTTTACGGGCTTTTCCCAGCAATAAATTTTCGACCGAGCATTTTGAAGCCGAAATTTTATCAAAATCTGATAATCAGGCTTCAAATGCAAAAAACGTGACGGTCGCCTGCTCGGTTGCCCCCCTCATCGGAAAAAACGATAATGTGTATGGTGTAATTTTGACCTTTCAGGATATAACTCAGATCAAAGTTATGGAGGAAACTCTCCGGCGTTCGGATCGCTTGGCGGCTGTCGGACGGATGGCGGCCGGACTGGCCCACGAAATTCGCAATCCGCTCGGCTCGATGAGTTCTGCGCTCCAATTCTTACAACCCAAAGTTCCGGCTGAAGAGGCTGATTTAATGGATGTTGTCTTACGCGAATCGGACCGTTTGAATAAGATCATCAACAATTTTTTGAGCTATGCGCGCCCGAAAAGTGATGGATTTCACGGAGAACTTCAGACAGTTACTAACTTAAACGAAGCCGTTCGTGATTGTCTGATGCTCTTAAAACATAGTCCTGAATTAAATGAGACTCATCAGTTTGAATTGGAAATACCGGAAAAGCCGGTCTTGATCAAAGCTAATGAAACTCAAATCAAACAAATTTTGTGGAATCTATTACAAAATTCGATTCAAGCGATGCCGGATGGCGGCAATATCACCATTAAATTAAAAGAGTTTTCGGGAAGACATGTCGAATTGGTGGTGCATGATACCGGGGATGGAATCGCGCCCGAGTATCTCAAACATCTGTTTGAACCCTTTTCCGACGATGCCCGCGGAACCGGTTTGGGGCTGTCAATTGTTCATAAAATTATCAGCGAACATGGCGGGCGAATTGATGTTCAAAGTAAAATAGGTAACGGAACAAAAATAACGGTGGAATTGCCGCAAAAGTAAGTAACAATGGACAATGGACAATGGGCAATGAAGAAAACTCTAACGTATTGATAGCAAAAATATTTTTTTGTAATAAAATCAACCAAATACTCATTTGTAATTGGAGCATCAGAATTTCGGGCAATATTATGAAGATCGCAGTTGCTGCTTAACGGTCTTTGAGAAATAAATACCGCAACAAAGAAAGAAAGTTTTTTAGCTGGGAGCGCAGACATCCTGTCTGCCCGCATTCGCGCAAAGCGTCGAATGCGGTGTTGCCGAATGAAAATTCAACTTGATTTCAGTTTCAGCAGTTCCGCCTCAACGCTTCGCTGGAGGCGGGGCAGACAGGATGTCTGCGCTCCCAGCCAAAACGATTTTTTTTTACGGTATCTATTTTCCAAACACCATAGTGCAGGACTCAGAACGCTTGAGAATTGTTTATTAGGTTATTTTACGATCGGTTTAGTTTGGAAAATTTAAGACTCATGGCAAATTTATTAATTGTAGATGATGAAGACGGTTTTCGCCGCGTCTTGAAAGCTATTTTTGAGGCTGAAGGGTTTGCGGTTCAAACAGCTACCAATGGTCTCACGGCCCTCGAACATCTCAAAGAAAATTCCTGTGATCTCATCATTTCGGATGTCAAAATGCCAGATATGGACGGCGTGGCGTTGCTCAAATCGGTCAAAGAGGTTGCGCCCGATATCGGTATTATTTTGATGACGGCATTTGGCACCATCGAAACGGCGCGCGAAGCCTTTAAGCTCGGAGCTGACGACTTTATCCAAAAACCGTTCAACAATGAAGAACTGAAACTGATCGTCCGCCGAACTCTCGAAAAACAAGCCATTGTCAATGAAAATCGAGCCTTCCGCCGCGCCCAAAGAGCGCAGGGAAGCGTCACCAATATCATCGGGCAATCCGAAAAAATGCAATCACTGTTCCGAATGATCGAGACCATTTCCAAAGAAGATTCGACCATTCTGATTACCGGCGAAAGCGGAACCGGAAAAGAACTGGTCGCCCGGGCCATTCACGACCTTTCTGACCGAGCCGATAAACCTTTTATTGCGATCAATTGCGGAGCCATGACGGAAAATCTGCTCGAATCCGAACTATTCGGTTTTTTGAAAGGAACTTTTACCGGGGCGGCTCAGAATCGGGTCGGATTGTTTGAAGCCGCCGATAAAGGAAGTATTTTCTTAGAC
>JANOEF010000301.1:0-4952 GCA_031413075.1 Acidobacteriota bacterium
TATCGCAAAACGGGGTGCGGTCAATTGAATGAGAAAGTGCTTGTCTCAAAAGCAAATTATCAAAAGGCGGACGCAGGGTATCAAACGATAAATATTCGGTCTGAAAATTATTATATGAATGCAGATATTGACTCAACTCGATGTCGTTTGTCACTTGGGCCAGTTCCTGCGGCTGTAAATTAGCGATGTAATCAATTTCCTTGTTGAGCCACGAATTGAACCATCCAATCGAGGGGGCCCCGAGAAGTTGAATCAAGGTTTGGATTCCGGGTTTGTGCGCTCCATTATAAAAAGGATTGGGATCCCATTCGAGTTGCTGATTATGTTCCCAACGCACCAGCCGCATTGGTCCGGAAGAAACAAAATTTTCCGCCGTGTCAGCCCAATGTTCCGGGTCTTGCTCGGCCTTGTGGCGCGGGGCGGGAACCGCAGCCTGATACGCCATCATCGCCGGAAGATGAGGAATCGCACCGTTTTCACCATAAATTCGGACGGTTCGCTCATCAATCGCTTCAACGCCGATGTCCTCGGCAGACCCTTTTCCTTCTTTGTAATTTTGAATTCCCTTAATGTCGTAATAAAACCAGGTCCACGCATTATCGAGTTTTGGCGAAGCAAGATGCTGAAAAGTAAAAACCCAATCGTCAGCCGTTATCGGCACTCCATCGCTCCAACGGGCATTTTCACGAAGCACGAAATCCCAATATTCCTGATTTTTTCCCGCCGTCCAACATGTCGCCAGAGCCGGGACCAGATTTTGATTCTCATCGCGCCGCAGAAGTGGTTCGCCGCCCCAATTGATCGCCACACCTGCCCCGTAAATATCCCGCGCAATGTCGAGATGACGCGGTTCGGCGGCAGATTCATATAAAATTTGCTGTTTCAGCGGTGCGGCATCGCTTGGCAAAATCCGACCTTGCCCGGTAATAAGAGCCACTTTTGCTTGTTTAGGAGAAAGATTTGCTAGAGGCTTCTTTGTCGTTTGGCATCCAATCAGAGCGTTTCCGGCTATGACCACACCACCCAGTTTTAACAATTCACGGCGGTTGATTTTTTTCACTTGCTATCAACTATATCATTGATTTGGTAATTCGTTTCGCAAAATCTCAAATGTGGATGATTAAATGATTACACTAATATTTTTAGCAGAAGAAATGAGTAATGCACTTGACACAGATTCAGTTGATCCAAATTTTGGATTTAAAGCAGGTCAGCAAAAGTTTGACGACCTTTTGAAAATCAAGAAAAGTTTGCAAATAGTTGAGTAACTTTCGTTTTTGGGTTTTCTTCATTGTTCATTGTCCGTTGTTAATTGTGCATTGGTGCTTAGATTGTGGATTTTGGACATTTCTACCGACACAAGCCTTGAGGGTTGGTTAAATTGCTGATTTTGCTTGGGATAATTGGAGATGTTTTGCGGTTTGAATCGTTTTTAAAGTCAGCTTCAAACAGTCAACCCCAAACAGTTTGGATTTACTGAGATTGAAACAACCGTCTATGGAATTAAGAATTGCGGTTTTTTGTCAGTCTGTTAATCCCCAACGCTTCCGGTTGATTTTTTTTCTAAATTCAGCGTATTTGTTTCTTTGATATTCAATCCTTTTCGGTGAGCCATGAGTTTTAGAATTCTCTATCAAAAACATCCAATCACTACTTAATTGAGGCGGCAATAATTCGGCTAATTTGCTATTCCAATTGGTCAAAATTCGCCCTCGGATGATTTGGTCAAATCCCAGTCCGCAGAGAAAAGTTCGAGGTCGGGATTCTGAAATTTTAAGACCGTTGCCGGTAATCAAAAAACAAATCTCGTGAAACGAAAAAAAGTTGATGTGCGGGCTGACTGCCAGCGAATATTTGACTACCGCTTGAATTTTATCCTCAGCAGATTTGCTTTTTCGGGTCAACCAACGGTAAATGGCCGGGGCGTTGATTCCCGACAAAAACATCAATGCCTCGAACAACGAAGTAGCTTCAAACGGACCGTAACCATTGGGTAAAGTAATGATAATTTTGCCATCGTCGGTGAGGTGATTTTTCAATAATTCTAAAAATTCGGAAGGTTGTTCGACATGTTCGATGACCTCCGACGCGATGACCATTTCAAATTTTGCCGCTGATTCTAATTTGTCCAGATAAAAAAAGGTTAAATTGTTGATTTCAGCATTTTTAGCTCGGGCAAACTCAATACTGGCGGTATCGTCATCTACCCCGAAAAAATGAATCTCAGGAAAAGTTTTTGCCAGTGGAACTGTCAGCAACTCACCGGTGCCGCAGCCAATATCGAGAATTTTTGTCGGCTGAAAATCCCTGATTACTTTTTCAATATAGTTCAGCCTTTTCACTATTCCGTATGAATTTTCTGTCATCATTGGCTCCCAAAATTTGCCCGAATAAAAGGCCTGAAAAGTTGTATTGTATCCCGCTTTTTGAGGTTGTGGCAATTCTTTGCGGATTTTGTTGATTTTGTTTCCCCCCGCTTTCTTGACAATTCACCGATTAAAACTTAACTTTGCATTTTTACCTTTATGCTGTGGCAAAAAATATTATTTTTTCTACTTCTCCTCGCTTGTTTGACCCCATTTGTGTCGCCGCCGATAGCATTGACGTTGGGCTTGATAATGGCTTTGACGGTTGGCAATCCTTATCAGGAAAAATCAGCAAAATTTAATCGAATATTGTTACGAACCTCGGTCGTTTTGTTAGGTTTCGGGATGAACCTGAACGCAGTTGTCAAAGCCGGTCAGGACGGAGTTTTGTTCACCATAATCACTATTTTCGGAACTCTGATTTTAGGCTACTGGATCGGTAAATTATTGAAAATAAATCGTAAAACATCAGATTTGATTTCAGCCGGAACAGCCATCTGCGGCGGCAGCGCGATTGCGGCCGTGGCACCTGCAATTCGGGCGGATGCGGATGAAACTTCCGTTTCGCTCGGCACGATCTTTATTCTCAATTCGGTCGCCCTGATTGTTTTCCCCGTTATCGGAAATCTGCTCGGATTATCCGAGTATCAATTTGGAATTTGGTCAGCGATCGCAATTCATGACACCAGTTCAGTCGTCGGAGCATCCGCCAAATACGGCGATGAAGCTCTCCAGATCGCGACCGCCGTCAAACTTGCGCGGGCTTTATGGATTGCCCCGGTGGCGATTATGTTTGCTTTTCTCTATCGCCCTCAACATGGCGAAACCAAGATTTGGCAGATGATTCCCTGGTTTATTTTCCTTTTTCTTCTGGCGACGGTCGTTAGAACTTACGCCACCTCCGTTTTGCCAAGTATTTTTGAATCGTTAGTAAATTTAGCCAAAGCAGGGCTGGTCGTCACTCTTTTTTTGATCGGAGCCTCGCTTTCGCGTGAAACTTTGAAAAGAGTCGGAATTCGTCCGCTGATTCAGGGCATCACACTTTGGCTAGTCATTTCACTTGTCTCACTGTGGGCGGTTCTTTCATTTGAGTAAATTAAGATTTTGCTTTTCAGCGTCTGTTGATTTTTTATGCTTTATTAAGACATTTTCAAAATCGAAAACTATTTGTTGATAATGATAAAATCAGTTACAATAAAACTACTCTGAGGTGAAAAAATGTTAGTAAAAGAAATCTTAGAAGTTGAAGAAGAAAAAGTCGAGGAAGAAATGCCATCATTTATTCATAGCTATCTGTGTGGCGAAATAATGGAACAAATTGCACAAAACAAACAGTTTAAAGCCTTTCCAGAACTGACCTTAGCGATTGAGAATGGATTAACTCCTGACATCTCAATTTATCCACGAAAAAAAGAAAAACCTGATTTTTTCAGGGACATTTCAAAATATCCTGAGATGCCGACCTTAGTGATTGAGATAATTTCTGCTAGCCAAAATATCCAAGATCTCTTGGAAAAGGCTAAAAACTTTACGGAAAATAATATCAAAGCCGTATGGACGGTGGAGCCTTTTACAAATACAGTATTCGTCACTACCAAAGATGGTGAAAAGCGTTTTCACCACACGGAAGTTGAAAGCGAAGGCATTACGGTTGATTTTCGACAAATTTTCGGTACAAACTAATTCGCTTGCTCATCATTTTATCAATCGAAATCTTTGCCATCCTAACTCAAATAAAATTTGTCTTATAAAGATGTGTGTAAATTGCAGAAACACGCTCCGCCCGGAAGTGTGTTTTGTTTTACGCCCTTACTCCGTGTGGGCTTCTGCCTTATTCGACTACTTAATGTTTTTCAACCACTAGTAGTGAAGTTAAAAATTTGACAGTAGAGATTGATAAATTTGAGATTTTGTTTTCTGTGCCTAAATTGTTAAAATGAAAGTTTCTGTTTCAGATGAAATTTTAAACTGATGAGTATCAAACAAATTACCGTTCGCGGCGCACGCCAGCATAATCTTAAAAATATCAATGTCGAAATTCCGCGGGATAAACTGACCGTCATCACAGGTTTAAGCGGTTCGGGTAAATCCTCGCTCGCTTTTGACACGATCTATGCCGAAGGTCAACGCCGTTATGTCGAATCACTGTCGGCATATGCGCGGCAGTTTCTCGACCAACTCGAAAAACCGGATGTTGATTCGGTCGAAGGACTCTCCCCGGCCATTTCCATCGAACAAAAAACCGTTTCCAGATCTCCGCGCTCAACGGTCGGAACTGTCACGGAGATTTACGATTATTTGCGTCTGCTTTTTTCCTCAATCGGTCAACCGCATTGTCACCTTTGCGATTTGCCGATTACCCGGCAATCTGTGGACAATATTGTCGGAGGGATTTTACAACTGCCCGAAGGAGAAAGAGTCATGATTCTGGCTCCGCTGGTTCGCGGACGAAAGGGCGAATTTCGCAAAGAACTCGACAAACTCCACAAGGACGGATTTGTCAGAGCCCGGATTGACGGCGAATTGCGGGCGTTAGACGAGGAAATCAAACTCGACAAAAAGAAAAATCATACGATTGAAGTGGTG
>JANOEF010000302.1:0-3662 GCA_031413075.1 Acidobacteriota bacterium
GCCGATTTAGCCCGAGGTAATTCGCAGGACACGGCTTCGGCTGTCAACGGCGGAAAATTGTCCGGTTTAGTTCGCCCGAATCCGAATAATCCAACCGATCCGTATCAGCAGTTGTTGTCTTTGGAAGAAGGACAGGTTACCGAGCCCATCAAGTTCGGCACGGCCTATTACGTTTTGCGGCGCGGCGCCTCTGTTCCAAAAACATTTGAAGATGCCAAAAAGGAAATTGAGGTCAGTCTTCGTAATCGAAATTCTTACAAAGTCGCCGCCGAACTGGCACAAAAAGCTTCTGACCGACTGAAAGAAGTTAAAGACGTTCAAAAAGTAGCCGAAGAATTTGCCGCCCAGGCCAACTCGAATGCCAAAGAAATGGTGCGTGAAACAGATTTTGTAAAGCCCGGCGACGATGTCCCGAATGTGGGGGTTTCGCCCCAATTTGAAGGCGGAATCGCCCCGCTCGAAGAAATTGGAACGGTTGGTGAAAGAACCCCGATCAAAGAAGGTTTTGCGATTCCGATGTTAATGGAAAAGCGTGATCCGCGCGATGCAACTTTTGAGGAAGCCAAAGAAAGGGTGACCGAAGCCGTCCGCAACGAGCAAGCCAAAGCGAAAGTTGAACAAATTGCTAAAGATATTGCTGCCGGCGCGACCAATGCCGCCGGGATGACGGCTGCCGCGCTAACCAAAGGCTTAAAAGCCGAAGATTCAAAGAGTTTCATTTTGGGTTCACCGCTCGGTAAAAGCGAGAGTGCCGGAACTTCTAAAGATTTGGAAGATGCAATTTTCAATCTGCGGTCGGGCGAAACCAGCAAAACTCCGATCAAGGTTGGAGACAATTGGTATGTGGTTGGTGTGACGAGCCGGACCGAAGCCAATCTGGACGAATTCGCCAAAGAACGCGACCAGGCTCTGCAAGGTCTTTTGGCCACCAGACGAAGCAAGGTCTTTTCAGACTTTTTGGCCGATGCCCGTCAACGAATGGAAGCCGCCGGACAGATTAAAATTTACAAAGAAGCAATTGATAAAATTGACGCGGCTGATAAATCGGAGGAAACTCCTCAAACTCCTGAATTTTAACAACTAAAAAGTAACTTTACCAAAATAAACGCGGGCAGAATGTTCATTCTTCCCGCATTTTTAATAAAAGTTTGTTGACAGTTTAGTTTGAGCGGTGGCTTCAGCCGCTTTCAGTCCGCGCACGGAAGCGGCTCAAGCCGCCACTCGAAACGCCCTCGAAACGCTTATCAAATACTCAGAGACTGATAAGGAAACTATTTCCTGAGTTTAGAGATTTTTGCGGACAAAAATCAGTCGAACTTCGAGCCGCGGGTAAGATCTTTTGCTTGTTCTTACGTAAATAATGCCATATTTAAAAAAGGAAAGACCGCAGAACCCTGACGAATTCTGCGGTCTTTTATCTATTTTAAAGTTAATGAACTACGTGAAGTTCAGCAAAATGCGCAAAGAACCAATACGTAATTCCGATCCAAACTGCCATATTGACGAGCGACGCGATCAATCCGATCTTTTGAATATTGGCGTCTGTTCCGCCGCGATTATCCTGTTTGCCATACATCAGCATGGCCACCAAAATACCCGTCACGATCCAGGCAAAAAGTCGAACTCCGAGATTTAGCGGGATTACCTCCGATTTCAAGTTCATCAGGTACGGAACTTGATACAGAGTCAACGCAATGGTCGCCACAATCGCTAGAATTGCGGCAATTGGCGGCGAGTTTCTCGAATCTGATTCGTTCGCGACTTCATTGGTAACCTTGCGAAGATTACTATGCGAATAGCTATACGCAAAGTAAATAACCAGACCGATCGACATCCAATCGATCAGGCGAATCCAGGTGTCGAGCGGCAAGCTATTCATTAAATAGGCAGCCGAAACAACCGTTGCTACCGGAATGAATGGCGAAAGCGGCACTTTGAAAGGACGGTGCAAATTCGGATTTGATGACCGAAGAATAATAATTCCGATTCCGACAATCACGAACGCAAACAAGGTTCCGATACTGACAAGTTCGCCAAGCAAACTGATCGGCACGATGCCCGCCAAGATCGCAACGATGATGCCAGTGATGGCCGTTGTGATATGCGGGGTTTGATATTTAGGATGGATTTTTGAGGCCCAAGCCGGCAGCAAACCATCTTTTGACATCGAATAAAAAACCCGGGGTTGACCCATCACCATCACGACCATCGTCGAACTCAGTCCGAGAACAGCGCCGACCTTAATAATGGTTGGGAAAACCGCCAGAATCGTTCCCATGGTTGTGCCTTGAGCTTGTTTCAAAGCCGCATCGACGGCAACCGCGATCGGAGCAGCGGCATTGGTCAACAGTTTATAATCGACCAAACCAACCATAATCCCGGCTACTAGAATATAGAGCACCGTACAGATCGCCAACGAGCCTAAGATTCCGATCGGCATATCTTTTTGCGGGTTCTTGGCCTCCTGAGCCGCGGTTGAAACCGCATCAAACCCGATATAGGCAAAGAAGATAACGGCGGCCCCGGTCACAACTCCGCTGAAACCGTACGGCATGAATTCGGCACATCCCGGACTTCCGGGCGCACAGCCGATTCCCAGATTGCTCGTATTGACATAACCAATTCCGGCTATGATAAACAAAACTACCACCAGAACTTTGACCAGGACGATGACCGAATTGAAGCTTGCGGATTCTTTGATTCCTTTGATCAGCAAAAGTGTGACGCCGACGGAGATCAAGAGACCCGGCAAATTAACAATTCCTTGCACTATACTCCCGTCGGCCAAAGTTATCGTTTCAAATGGCCCCTTACTGAGAGCCAAGGGAAAGTTGATCCCCAAGGTATCTCTAAAAAGACTGACCGTATATCCCGACCACCCGACCGCCACCGTGGCCGCTCCAAAGGCGTATTCGAGAATCAAATCAAATCCCAACCGATGATCCACGCGACAAATTCGCCGAGTGTTCCATATCCGTAGGCATATGCCGAACCTGAAATCGGCACACTGGCCGCAAATTCCGAATAGCAAAGTGCCGCAAAAGCGCTCACGATCCCGGCCAGAATCATCGAAATGATAACTGCCGGTCCGGCGTGTTTGCCGGCGGCTTGCCCGGTTAAGACAAAAATACCCGTGCCGATAATAGCCCCCACGCCAAGCATGGTTAGATCCAGGCCGGTCAGCGTCTTCTTTAATGTATGGGCGCCGGTTTCCTGGGATTCCTCGATAATTTTTTCTATTGATTTTGTCGCAAAAAGTGACATGAAAACCTCCTGATTTTTTGAAATTATGATTGCTCTTTATTACCTAAACTCTTCCAAATGAAATAGACCGGAACGCCTGTCAAGACGATGATCAAGCCCGGAATTGAAGTGCTTGGTTTATAAAATAATAGAACCAAACAAATGATAGTTGCCGCGACAATATAAATTATCGGAATTACGGGGTAGCCAAAGGCTTTGTAGGGCCGCTCGGCATCGGGGCGTTTGTACCGCAAAATAAACAAACCGATAATGGTTAAAATGTAAAAAATCAACACGGCAAAAACCACATAATCAAGCAAGGTGCCGTAAAGATTGCCGTAAGTCGTGACGCCTTTATCATTAGAAACTGTGCGGGGCAGTACTAGCAGACACGACCAAACGCATTGCAATATAAGGGC
>JANOEF010000303.1:0-2444 GCA_031413075.1 Acidobacteriota bacterium
ATTTTACCGGTTCCAAAAGGTGACTCAAAAGCTCCCCGGAAAGTTGAATCTTCCTGGACTAAATCAAAAGAAACCGGCAGATTTTGACCTTGAAAATCAATCGTTAAGCTCCATTTTCCGTTAATATTGGCCGGAACTGAATCGGTTTTTGTTTCGTATTTTGAAATGTCCTGCGGATTCCCTTCTGAATCAAAGATCTCGATATTTTCAGCATAATCTTTTGCTTGTTTCAAAATTTCTTCGGCATCACCAACCAGGATTAAGGCAATAAGTTCGGGTTGCAGATATTGACAAGCTACCTTTTGCACCTCATCAATCGTGACCGCGCTGATATTTTCCCGATATGTTTGCAGATAATCATCCGGCAAATCGTAAAGTTTTTGGGCGACAATTAAGTTTGTCAATCCCTCCTGGGTTTCGGCTCTGATCGGGAAAACTCCGGTCAGAAAATTCTGAGCGTCCTCAAGCTCGCTTATTTGAACTTTTTCATCCCGGATGCGGTTCAGTTCATAGAAAAACTCTTTTAATGAATCCCCGGTGACCTCGCTTCGAACCTCCGCCGTGGCTTCAAACGAGCCGGTCAAGCGACGCGAGTCAAAACTGGAATAAGCCCCATAGGTAAAGCGTTTTTCCTCACGGATATTCATAAACAGCCGCGATGAAGCTCCGGCTCCTAAAATCTGATTCATCACAATGATGGCAAAATAATCCGGATGATTACGGTTAACTCCTAAATTGGCCAAAACGATATTTGTTTGGGCAGAGCCGATCCGATCAACAATCGTCAGAGTTCTTTCAAAACGCCCGGGCGGAGCCTCAAATTCTAAGCTTTCAACGGTTCCCGGTTTCCAATCGCCAAAAACCCGGTTGAGTTCGGCTAAAATCTCATCCCGATCTACATCGCCAACCACGATCATCATGGCGTGGTTGGGAATGAATTTATCCGTGTGAAAATTTACTAAGGCTTGGCGGTCTAATTTTTCAACTTCCGCCGGGGTTGGAGAAATTTTTGCATATGGGTGCGCCCCAAAAATTATTCGTGCCGTTTGTTCTTCGGCCAGAAAATCAGCCTGAGAGCGTTGGAACTGTAAACCTTTGATGGTGTTTTCTTTGTAAAGAGCCAGTTCACTGGCGGGAAAGGTCGGCTCAAAGAGAATCTCGGCTAAAAGGCTCAAGATTTGCGACCGATACATGGTCAAAGCAGAAGCGGAAATGGTGGTATTATCTGCAGAACTGGAGGCGTGAAGAGACGCCCCGAGATTTTCGACTTCTTCGGCCAATTCCTTACTGGTGTGTTTTGCCGTCCCTTGAGTCATGAGATTAGCCACCGCCGAAGCTAAACCGCGCGAATCTGTCGGCGAATGTATTCCGCCGAATCGAAAACTCAACCGAAAATTAATAATCGGAAGTCGTCTGTTTTCAAAGATAATCACTCTCAAACCGTTTTCCAACTTGGTTTCAAACGGTTGAGCAATATTAAAGGGTTTGGGCGCCAGCGGCGCAGGGGGGTTTTTACGAAATTCTTCTGTCATTTTGTTATTGATTCATTTTTTCACTAACTCATTGACTCATTTTTTTAAGTGGACAAATGAGTCAATGAATCAATGGTTAAATTATTTTGCCGGAACCACGTCTAAGAGAGCATGATTATCGGTATTCAAAAAATTCTCAACGGCTGATTTTATTTCCTCTGAGGTAATTTTCAAAAGCTCATCAAGTTGCGTATTAATTAAGTTCGGGTTGCCGTCGTAAAGGGCAAATTCAGCAATTTGCTGGGCGCGGGACATCGAAGATTGGCGGGAGCGAACCTCATCATTGATCAACTGGTTCCGTAGTTTTTGCATCTCGTTTTGGCTGACGCCATTGGTTGATATATCCTTTATTTCATCGGTAATAGTCTGCCTGATTTCCGATAAATACTTATCTTCTTTTGGGATGGCGCCGATATAAATAGCCGAAGGCCCGCGACGCTCATCGGTAAAGCCGAAAAGTTGGAGAACAGTTTCTGCTCCTTTGACCAATTTTTGGTAGAGCCGCGAGCTTTCCCCGTCGTAGAGCAATTTTCCGGCTAAATAAAGCGCGTAAAATTCGGATGAGCGGCGCGGCGGGGTTTTCCAGCCCATCAAAAATGCGGGTAACGGGGCGAGTTTGTCTTCGTATTTTTGATACTTGACCCCGATCTCAAACGGTTCCGAAACATCGGTCGGTTGCGGTTTGGGCTGTCCCGCAATAGTGCCAAAAAACTTTTCTATCAATGATTTAGCTTCTGTTGCCTGAAACGAACCCGAAAGGACTAAAACCGCGTTATTCGGGGCATAATAGACTCTGAAAAATTCCTGTACATCCTCGACCGTGGCATCGTCCAAATCCTCCATTGACCCGATGGTCGAGTGTGAGTTGGCAAAATTTTTATACACCATCGAATTTATGAGGTCGAAAACTTG
>JANOEF010000304.1:0-3697 GCA_031413075.1 Acidobacteriota bacterium
GACGCATAACACGACCATTGAGTTTTCGTCCGGTAACGATTTAACCGCCGCTGAGTTATGTTCAAACACCTTAATTCCATATTTTTCGGTCAGTTCTTGGCGCCGTTGAAGACGGGGATGCGAAGCCACAATTTGAGTTGGCTCGACCAATTTTTTTCGCAATAACCCGGCAATCAGAGACTCGCCCATCACCCCGCATCCGATGAAGGCCAGCTTAGTCTTTTCTAAAAGTTTCGTGCTTTCGATTTGATTTTGTGTCATAATTACAACTCAATTCTACAACTTTATTCTAAAAATTTAATATGATGAAACTTCGATTTATTTTTTTAACCATTAGTTTTTGCTTAATTTTGAGTTGTTCGCGAATTGATAATAAATCTGTGTCTAATGTTGTTCAAACAAATTCTACCAATCAGACCGCCTCTCCCGAAATAAAAAAAACCGAGCCCCCGGCCAACTCTCCAGTTGAAGTTAATAAACCGGCAACTAATGATAATACAGCCTGTTACAATCTTAAAAGGGATGATCTGCTGCTCGATAAAAAGCAAACTTTTGCGATTGATTTCAAGCCCTTTGAAAAGTCTTGTTTTGTCACTTTTCATGACCCGGAATTTGATAATCCGCCGCTTGGAAGCCAATTCTACATCTACCAAAATGGGATAGAATTATTTAATTTCCCCGAACCGTTCGGAGGTGCAAACACCACTTGTTGGGTTGATGCGGTTGCCTTTGAAGACCTCAATAACGACCAATTAAAAGATGTCATAGTGATCGGAAAATGCGGAGCAAAGTCGAGTGCCTACAATGAAAATATGGTTTATATCAATAACGGGGTGAAGTTTGTGACTAATTCAAAATCAAATGCCGAGACGATGGATTTTAGCAAAATAAGCCAAATACGCGATTTTGTTAAACAGAATCCGAACCTGTTTTTGAAGTAATTTATCTATTTCCGAGTCGAATGAAATCCTGATCTTTTCCGACAAATGACTACTGATATTGATTTTTGAGTCAAATTCGTTCAAAATTGCTTACCTATCCAATGAGTAAATTGTTACAACGAAATGATTCAAATCTGGTTCCGCTGATAATTGTTAATCCCAAATCAGCCAGTGGTTCGACAGAAAACCGTTGGGCCCGGATTGCAGCTGACTGGGCTTCGCATTTTGGGGCTTTTAATGTTGACTTTACCCAACATCGCGGACACGCTATCGAATTAGCCAAAAATGCGGCCCTCTCAGGGCGTCAATTTATTGTAGCCTGTGGCGGAGACGGAACGATAAATGAAGTGGCTAATGGAATTATCCTGTCGGGTAAAGATGCCGAACTGGGCGTTTTGCCAATGGGAACCGGCGGGGATTTTCGCCGGACTTTGGGGATGCCTTCGACCATCCGACGTTCAGCCGAAGAGTTAAAAAAAGGTGTCACCAAACGAATTGATGTCGGAAAAGTGACATTTGTTAATCACGATAACCAGACAGAAGAACGATTTTTTTTAAATATTTCAAGTGTCGGACTTTCGGCTTCGATCATTGAAAGAGTAAAAAACACCGGAAATTTGAGTTGGCTCGCCTTTAATTCGTTGCGGGGAAAAGCAAGTTTTGCTTATTCAACCCTGAAAGAAGTTTTGAATCTGAACACAAAAACGGTTCGAGTCCGGTTTGATGATGAAAGCGTCAAATCCTTGCAAACCATCGTATTTTGTGTTGCCAATGCCCGTTATTTCGGTGGCGGGATGAAAATCGCTCCGGATGCGGTGATTGATGATGGTTTGTTTAACGTGGTCAATATCGGCGAGATCGGAACCAGTAAAATTATGCTGAATGTCAAAAAACTGTATGCCGGAACCCATTATTCACTGGATGAAGTGAAACATACTACGGCCCACAGAATTGAAATTTCAGCTTTTAATAATGAAGAAATTCATCTCGAAACTGACGGCGAACTGCCCGGCAAACTTCCCGCAGTTTTTGAGATTTTACCGGGTGCTTTGAGGGTTCGAGTGCCGAAACAGAAACTGTAGCAGTGGCAGTGGCAGTGGCAGTGTTTTGGGGTTGTTAACAGGTTTTTTTTTATTTTTGTTGTTGCAGTAGTTTATGCTTTTTAATATTACTGCCGCTGCCACTGCCGCTGCCATAAAAAAAATTATGACCAAATCATTTTGTCAACGCTTAATTGAATCCTGCGAAACACATTCTGACCAGATTGGAATGCGAATTGTGGGAGACGAAACCGAAGTTCATACCTTTGGCACAATGTTGAAGGAAATCCGTTCAATTGCTTATCGTCTGGAAATGGAAGGCGTTGAGTTCGGTGATCGGGTGGCCCTCATTGGCGAAAATCATCCCTGTTGGGCAATTGCTTATCTTGGAACGATTTACCGGGGCGCGGTCATTGTTCCACTTGATCCGCATGGCGAAATCGAAACAATTACGAACTTTCTGGAAAATTCCGAGGCCAAGGTAGCTTTTCTTTCGCCCGAGATAACACTCAAATTTCAACAGATCGAAGAAAAACTTGGTCGTCATATTCCGGCTGTGGTTTGGAATTTACCAGAATCAACCAATGGCTTTCAGAATTTTGCAGACTGGCGTCAAACAGAGTTTCCCGAATCATTTTCGAAACAAATGCCAACCGCCGAGGGGGATGATACGGCTCTCATGATCTACACTTCGGGAACAACCGGCACCCCCAAAGGAGTTCCGCTGACACATGGAAATATCGTGGCCGAACTGGACGGCATCAACAAAGTCATCAATCTCTCGAGCAATGACAGTATTTTGTCTCTCCTGCCGCTTTTCCATGCCTATCTGCAAATTGTAAATCTATGGATCGCACCGACTTACGGTGTCGCGACGGGTTATTTGAAAGAGCTCACGCCGGACGAATTATCCCGGGCTATGCAAGAATTTAAGCCGACGATTTTAACCACCGTCCCACGACTCTGGTATCTCTTTCATAAAAAGATTTTCGATACCGTCCATGCTCAGTCAAAATTAGTGCAAACAGTTTTTCGGACGATGTTGGCGACAAATGGTTTTTTGCGTGATTCATTTAAGTTAAATCTGGGTCAAAAGTTTTTCGGAAAAGTTCACGATGGTTTCGGCGGAAATTTGCGGATTGCAATTTCGGCCGGCTCGCGTTTTGATGCTGAGGTGGCGATTGACTTTCACAAACTAGGTTTCACGATCTTGCAGGGTTACGGTCTGACCGAAACTTCGGGCGCAGCGACCGCCACTTATGAAGACGATAATCGGGTCGGGTCGGTCGGCAAACCGATGTTTAACTCACAAATTAAAATTGATGCACCTAATTCGGAAGGCGTCGGCGAAGTGTTAATCAAAGGTGAGATGGTCTTTGCCGGATATTATAAAAATCCGGCTGCCAACGCCGAAGCTTTTACCGAAGATGGATGGTTTCGTTCGGGCGATCTCGGTAATCTGGATAAAGACGGTCACCTGTATATCGTCGGACGCAAAAAGGATGTCATCGTTTTGCCGAATGGAAAAAACGTGCACCCCGAAGATTTAGAAGTCAATTACCTTAAAACTCCGTTAGTCGCTGAACTTGCTGTCTTAGGAGTAAAAGATGAATCTATCGGTGTCGTCGGCGCAGAAAAACTGTTGGCAGTGGTCGTGCCTGATTTTGATTATCTGAAACAGGCCAAGATTGCCAATTCATATGAGGCGATTCGGTT
>JANOEF010000305.1:0-8074 GCA_031413075.1 Acidobacteriota bacterium
AACTCGACAAAAAGAAAAATCATACGATTGAAGTGGTGGTTGACCGGCTGTTAATAAAAAAAGATGGGGTCAAAGAGCGTTTAACCGAATCTGTTCGGACGGCTCTCAAACTAACCGGCGGAGCGGTTTTAGTCTCGATCGTTGATGGGGATGAAAAACTCTATTCTGAGAAAATGGCTTGCGTCAATTGCGGAGTAAATATCCCGACCCTCGAGCCTCGTTCATTTTCTTTTAATTCAACTTTTGGTGCCTGTTCGCGCTGTTCAGGATTAGGAACCATTGCCGAGGTTGATCCGGCTAAATTGATTCCCGACGCAAATTTAGCCTGGGAAGAACTGACGTTTTTGGACGAAGTGGATAAAATGGCTTCGACCGTTTTGAAAACGGCTTTATCCGCCATTATCAAAAAAGCAAAAGGAAAAAAATTAAAAGCCAAAGGCGAGTCAACCTCGATTGCAGACTCCACCTCTTTTAACGATTTACCTAAGGAAATTATTGACGGATTTTTTTATGGAATCAACGGAAAAATTCCGATGAAATGGGGCGAAAAATTTTACGACTCGGAATGGAAGGGTGTCATTCGATATTTAGGTGAGCGTCTGCATAATGCACCTTCGGAAAAGATCCGGGTCGCGATGACCGAATTGATTTCTCCGGTAAATTGTCCGGACTGTGATGGAAGACGGCTTTCGCCCGAATCTTTAGCCGTCAAAATAAACGGTTTGGGAATCGCCGACTACACCGGATTAACCATTGAGGATGCGGTAAAAAGATTTGAAAAAGTCACCCTCAACCCTCGCGAGGAAAAAATTGCCGGATTGGTTTTGAAGGAAATTCGGCAAAGGTTAAAGTTTCTGAATCAGGTCGGTTTGGGATATTTGTCGCTGAATCGTCCGAGCGGCACTCTCTCCGGCGGAGAAGGTCAGCGGATCCGATTGGCCACCCAGATCGGTTCACAGCTTCGCGGTGTTTTATATGTATTGGATGAACCGTCCATCGGCCTCCATCCCCGCGATAACCAAAAACTTATCCGGACTCTGCAGAATTTGCGGGATTTAGGCAACACGGTTTTGGTGGTTGAACACGATGAAGAGACGATTATGGAGGCTGACTATGTGATTGACTTAGGGCCGTTAGCCGGGTCGCACGGAGGTGAGGTGATTGCCGTCGGAACGCCTGCCGAAATCAAGAAAAACAAAAATTCAATCACCGGCAAATACATCACCGGCAAATTAAAGATAGATATACCCGAGCACCGGCGAACGCCGAACGGCAAAAACATAACTGTCAAAGGAGCCACTGCCAATAACCTGAAAAACATCGAAGTCAAGTTTCCTCTGGGAGTTTTGACCGTCGTCACCGGCGTTTCGGGAAGCGGAAAATCAACCCTCGTGGACGATATTTTGTATCGGGCATTGATGCGGGAAATTTATGGCAGTCTAAAATCACCGGCGGCTCATTCGAGCATCGAAGGGATGGAGCTGGTAGATAAAATTATTGAGATCGATCAAACGCCGATCGGTCGCACACCTCGCTCAAATCCGGCAACCTACACCGGATTATTCACACCTTTACGCGAACTTTTTGCAATGTTGCCTGAGTCTCGTGAACGCGGCTACAAAGCCGGAAGGTTTAGTTTTAATGTTAAAGGCGGACGCTGTGAGGGTTGTGAGGGCGATGGACTGAAACGAATTGAAATGAATTTTTTGCCGGATGTTTATGTGACCTGTGATGTTTGCCGTGGGAAACGCTACAATCGGGAAACTTTGGGCGTAAAATACAAAGACTTTTCAATTGCAGAACTTTTGGACACCACCATCGAAGACGCCTTACCGGTTTTGGAAAACATTCCTCAAATTAAACAAAAACTGCAAACTCTGTTAGATGTCGGACTTGGCTATATCAAATTGGGTCAGTCCGCCACCACGCTGTCGGGCGGTGAAGCCCAACGGATCAAGCTCGCCAAAGAATTATCCAAACGCCAAACGGGCAAAACGGTTTATATTTTAGATGAGCCAACCACCGGGTTGCATTTTGCCGATGTTCATAAATTGCTCGATGTTTTGCAAAGATTAGTTGATTTGGGCAACACCGTGATTGTCATCGAACATAATTTAGATGTCATCAAAACTGCCGATTATGTCATTGATTTAGGACCGGAGGGCGGAAATCAAGGCGGCCGGGTTGTCGCTACCGGAACGCCTGAAGATATAGCCAGAGAGAAAAAATCTCATACCGGTAAGGCGCTGAAAAGTTTATTAGACTAAAAGTATTGCTCAATCTCAAATAACCCGGGTTGAAAATTGGGCCTTCAAACTAAATAAGCAGGTAGCTTGAAAATAAAGAAATATTGGCAAATAATTGAGCAAAGTTGGTTTATGGGTTTTGTTCAGTGTCCATTGTCCATTGTTAATTTTGCCTTGCTGCTTAGTTAATGTTCACCAGAGTCGTCTATTTAATCAATCTGCGAAGGCTGAGTGAATAAGTTTCGTGTCGGTTTGAGCCGGACTTGACAACTATCAGGATTTGTAACTAAACTTGTTACAGTTATGTCAAATAGTCAATTTGCAATGGCGGTTCATGTTTTGGCGTTGATGGCAAAAAGTTGTGATAATCGGGTCAAATCGGATTATCTGGCCAGCAGTATCAATACCAATCCGGTTGTCGTTCGCCGGCTTTTAAGAATTCTCTATGACGCAAATTTAGTTGTTTCCCAGACCGGTGCGTGTGGCGGAAGCTGTCTGACACGCAATCCAAAAGAAATTAACTTACACGAAATTTACCGGGCCGTTTCGGGTTGAGAGGTTTTTTGCTCTGCATCGGCAACGACCCGACCAGGATTGTCCGGTCGGCAAAGGCATCGAAACGGTGTTGTGTAATTTGCAAAGAGAAGTTGATTCGGCCATCGAAGAAAAATTAACTAAATTTACTTTACAGGATGTAATTGAAAAAATATGAAAAATTAAAGAGTGGAAAAGCGAAAAAGTAAAAGTGGTGAGGCTCACTTAGAAGCAATGATTTGATAAGCCTAATTCTACTTGGTTAGATTAGAAATGATTGCCCACAGCACGCTCCTTAACAGTTGCGTTTCTGGCAAGTTGAAAAAAGGCAGAAACAAGCGCGTTAGCAAGTGTGTCAACTACTGAATTGATTCAACTGGCAAAATAAAATTTCAATCTAACCAAGTAGAACTAAAGAAGTGACATATTTAAGTCACTTTTAGAAAAACGACAAACTTTTTCACTTTTTCACTTTGAGACATTAAAACTATGAAACAATTTGAGGGAAAAGTAGCCATTGTAACAGGCGGAACATCGGGAATCGGGCGCGCTGCCGCCGTCGCTTATGCCCGGGAAGGTGCCAAAGTTGCGGTCACCGGCAGGCGGGAGGAAAAAGGACTGGAAACGGTAGAGTTGATCAAAGAAGCTGGCAGTGAGGGCTTGTTTATTCAAACCGATGTTCGGGTCGAAGAACAGGTTAAAGTGATGATTGAAAAAACCGTTTCTACTTTTGGACGGCTTGATTTCGCATTTAATAACGCCGGGGTTGAACAGGGCGTCACTAAACTCGAAGATATGCTGGAAAAGTATTATTACAAGGTTTTTGACACCAATGTCAAAGGAGTCTGGCTTTCGATGAAGTATCAAATACCTGAAATGTTGAAAGTCGGCGGCGGTTCGATTGTCAATTGTTCGTCCGTTACCGGAACTGTCGCAATGAAAAGAATTCCGCTCTACGTAGCCAGCAAACATGCGGTTATTGGTTTGACCAAAGGGTTTGCGGTGGATTACGCAAGAAAAAATATCCGGGTTAATGCAGTGGCGCCGGCTGCGATTGAAACAGATATGATCGGACGCCTCGGAACCGGCGAAGAAGTCACAAAATATCTCAACTCGCTTCATCCGGTCGGCCGTATCGGCAAACCCGAAGAAGTTGCAGACGCCGTGATTTGGCTGTCGTCCGAAAAATCCAGCTTTGTGACCGGGCAAACTATTTTGGTTGACGGCGGTTATTCGATTCAATAAAACTTTTCATTTGTCAGGTCAAATAAGCAATAAGGCAAAATTAAAAATGCAAAATGCAAAATTAAGAAAGACTAAAAACCAAATGTCATCAATTATTTGCCAGGTTTTTTGATTTTCAAAATATCGCAGAACTTTTGCTGACCTCAGTCATGAATCTTTTCCTAAATGAAAAATGATAAGGATGGGCGGTGGACAATTTGAAATTAAATTTTAACGAAAAGAGGGATGTATAGAAATGAAAAATGAAGAGCTCATCGAACAATTAAGGTGGCGTTATGCGGTCAAAAGATTTGACCCGACCCGCAAAATTTCGGAAGCGGATTGGCAAACACTGGAGGATGCATTGGTTTTGACACCGTCCAGTTACGGATTGCAGCCCTGGAAATTTTATGTGGTCACCGATGAAAACGTCAAAAAAGAATTACAACCACACGCCTGGAATCAACCGCAAATCGTTGAAGCCTCGCACCTGATCGTCATCGCAGCACAAAAAGATGCTAATCCTGAAACAATCGAAAAATATCTCAATCGGGTGATGGAAGTTCGCGGGAGTAAACGCGAAGACCTCGAAATGTTAAAAAGCATGATGTTAAGTTCGCAAAAGATGGCCCGTGACAATAATTTTCTCAACGAATGGGCGGCTCGGCAATGTTTTATTGCGCTCGGAAATATTTTGACATCAGCCGCCATGCTCGGCATTGATGCCTGTCCGATGGAAGGCTTTTTGCCGGTCGAATTTGATCGGGTGTTGGGGATTGAAAAGGATGGATACGGTTCAGTTGTGGTCTGTGCCGTCGGTTATCGCAACAACGAACAGGATTGGTTAAGCAAATTGCCAAAAGTTCGTTATGAAAATACTGAATTAGTCAAATATTTTTGAAAAAAAAGGAGAAAAATAAAGATGAATGAATTTTGGACAACTTGGCAGCCGAAGGTTTTGAGTGTTTTAAGATTTATAGCAGGTTTCCTGATGCTTTGGCACGGAACACAAAAGCTATTTAACTTTCCGGCGACGGATCGCGGTGCGGCTAGTGATCCTTTTATGATTTTTGCGGGAGTTATTGAATTCACCGGCGGACTGCTTTTGGCGCTGGGACTCTTTACCCGGTGGGCAGCATTTTTATTGAGCGGGACGATGGCGGTTGCCTATTGGATGGCGCACGGCGTCAACGGTAAGGGTTTTTTACCCATTCAAAATGGCGGGGAACTAGCGGCTCTTTACTGCTTTGTCTATTTGTTTTTATTCTTTGCCGGCGGAGGCCCGTGGAGTTTGGATAGCCTGTTGAAAAAGAAAGACTAAGTAAAAGAGAATAGCCGCGTATAAGCACGAAACGAAACGAAAATGCTTGCTCCAGTTTTCGGAAGGTTCGGTGGCGTTAGAGTGGCATAAAATAACAAATGAAAACATACGAAATACAACAATTCGGAATCGAAGAATTGGCATTTGTAGAGCGCGAAACTCCGATTCCAAAGTCCAATGAAGTTTTGGTGAAATTTCACGCGGCATCCTTGAATTATCGGGATTTGATGATGGTCAAGGGCTGGTATAATCCGCGTTTGAAAATGCCGCTCGTGCCATTTTCCGACGGGGCGGGCGAAGTTGCGGCGGTGGGTGAATCGGTCACTAAATTTAAGGTTGGGGATCGGGTTTGTCCGATCTTTCATCAAAATTGGATTGAGGGCGAAATCAATTTTGGAAAAGCAAAAAAAGCGCTTGGCGGGGATCTGGATGGTTGCCTGCGTGAGTTTGGTTCGTTTGACGAAAATGGTTTAGTCCATCTTCCGCAACATTTAAGTTACGAAGAGGCGGCAACATTGCCCTGTGCTGCGGTGACGGCCTGGAATGCCTTGGCTGTTTCAGGCCGGGTCACAAAAGATGATTTTGTGTTACTGCAAGGGACCGGCGGCGTTTCGCTGTTTGCCCTGCAGTTTGCCAAACTTTTCGGAGCGAAAACGATTATTACAAGTTCAAGTGACGAAAAGCTGGAACGGGCCAAACAACTCGGCGCGGATTTTACTGTCAATTACAAAGAACGCGAAGATTGGGCCAAAGCTGTTTTAGAAATTACCGAAAAACGCGGAGTTGACCATGTCGTTGAGGTTGGCGGAGCGGGAACCCTGCAAAAATCATTAAACGCCGTCAAAATGGGCGGTCACGTTGCGGTGATTGGAGTTTTATCGGGCAAAGGGGATTTCAATCCGACTTCGATTTTGATGAAAGCGGTCAAATTGCAGGGGATTTTTGTCGGCTCGCGTCAAATGTTCGAAACGATGAATAAATGTATTTCGGAAAATAACTTAAAACCGGTGGTGGATCAGGTTTTTGAATTTTCCGAGGCCAGGGAGGCTCTGAAAACCATGGAGTCGGCTTCTCATTTTGGAAAAATTGTGGTCAAGGTGTAAGAAACTCAATGCTTTACATGGTCGTCGAAAAGTTCAAGAACAAAGACAAAATCTACCAGCGATTTGCCGAAAAAGGGCGCATGATGCCGGATGGTTTACATTATGTCTCAAGCTGGATCGCTACCGATTTCAAACAATGCTTTCAACTGATGGAAACTGAAAATGTCCAACTATTTGATGAATGGATTGCGAACTGGAGCGATGTGACGGATTTTGAAATCATACCGGTCATTATTTCGGCCGAAGCAGCAGAGTTGAACAGAAAATAAAACTAGCCGGAAATTGAATTTCTGAGCGGGCCAATTTTTTTTTCAGCTAAGGAAAAGAGAATGAAAATAATCAACCTAGAAATTCAAGCTTATGCCGAAAGGTTTTCCACGGGCGAAGGGACGCTTTTGACTGAACTGCTGGAAAAAACTTATGCCACCAGAGTAGATAAATCAATGCTTTCGGGCTTTTATCAAGGGCGTCTGCTGTCAATGCTGAGCAAAATGATTAATCCGCGCCGAATCCTGGAAGTTGGAACTTATATGGGTTATTCAGCTCTCTGTTTGGCCGAAGGTCTCACTGAGGATGGAAAAATCATCACGCTCGATATTCAGCCGGAAACCCATTTGATCGCTAAAAGTTTTTGGACTAAGTCCGCCATAAATCACTTAATCGAGGGGCATCTGGGCAATGCTTTAGAGATCATTCCGACTTTGGATGAAACTTTTGACCTGGTTTTCATTGATGCCGATAAACCCAATTATGCCAATTATTACGATTTGGCTTTTGAGAAATTACGAATCGGCGGAATTATCATTGCCGATAATGTTCTCTGGAGCGGCGAAGTTTTAGCGGTTGAAAGCGGCGAAACGGATGACGAAAGCACGATTGCCTTGCACGAATTCAATCAAAAAGTTCAAACGGACGAGCGGGTCAGCAATATTTTGTTGGCTATCCGTGATGGTTTGATGGTCATTCGTAAAGAGAGAAACTAAAATTTTTGTGTGGAGTATAAAAATGGCTAAAGTAGAACTTAAGACTAAAGAAACCGATGCCAATGTCGAGGATTTTATTGACACCCTAGAATCCGCAACTGTCCGTAATGACTGCCAAAAAATCATTCAGTTAATGCAAAAAGCCAGTCAGTCCGAACCAAAAATGTGGGGTTCAAATATCATCGGGTTTGGTTCACAGAGGTTGAAATATGCCTCTGGTCGAGAACTCGACTGGATGCGGATCGGGTTTTCGCCGCGCAAGCAAAATTTAACTTTATATCTGCATCAAGGCGAGGGCTGGAACGAAGCTAAATTGTCTAAGTTGGGTAAACACAAACTTGGCAAAGGCTGTCTCTATATCAAAAAATTAAGCGATGTAAATTTAGAAATTTTAGAAGAAATTATCAGCGAATCTGTAAAATAGGAGAAAAAAATATGTCAATTTACGAAATTCCGGTCAAGACCATTGACGGGCAAGCTACAACCCTCAGTGATTACAAAGGAAAGACTTTGTTAATCGTCAATGTCGCCAGCAAATGTGGATTAACCCCGCAATACGAAGGGCTACAGAAACTTTACAGTGAATATCAAGAGAAAGGAGTCGAAGTTTTGGGTTTTCCTGCCAATAATTTTATCGGGCAGGAACCCGGCACCGAAGAAGAG
>JANOEF010000306.1:0-1519 GCA_031413075.1 Acidobacteriota bacterium
GTTTAGCCAAATCGCCAACGCCCGAATTTATTTGATTATCGGCAATGGCTTTTTTCAAGGCTGACCAACCTGTTTCCGTTGCCGTTTCATTCAAAAAAGATTCTGTAATGCTCAAAAGTTTTCTCTGCTGTTCGTCTGAAAGCAGCGGAACTTTTTGAATAATTGTTTGTGTAATTTCCGTTTGCATAAACTCTTCCCTCGACTAACATTATATCACGATTTCAGGTTGATTTTGCCGTTTACCTTTTTACTTTCCCACGCCCTCGACAATCGCAATCTCGTCTGCCTCAAGAGCGTATAATCCGTAAACCAAGCTATCTATCTCGCGTTCCAATTCCGACGTCTCTGCCGAGGTTTCGGCTTTTTTCAGCGTCAAGATTTTATTGACTATTTCCACGATTTCGGTTTGTTGGGCTTCGGTTGCTTTGGGGTATCAATTCCATTAGTCGTTTATTCCATATAGTTTTTCGACAAGATTATCAATTTCCAATTCAATCGGTTTCAGCAAAGCGAGTGCTTCGGATTCTGAAAGTTCTTCTGCAAACTGGCGTTTTTTAATATCAAAACATTGGTCGAATTTTTCGTTAAATACTTCTAATTGTTTTGTTGTTGGAATTTTGATTGGAAGTTTTCTGAGGTCGTTCATTTGAAGATGAACAGAACTGTTTAGCATTTCACGAACGGTTTTAAATGCCAATAAGATATTTATGATAGAAACAAAAAACTCACTACCTAATCCGATTTGATCATAAAGCGACATCGTAAGAACATCATTTACTGTTTCATTTTTCTTGCGGCATTTAATATAAACGGCAGCAGGATTGAGAACATCGCTCCAGCAAAATCCATTTTGAAAAAAGAACTGAAAGCCTTGCCATCTTGCTTCTTCACTTGTTTGTAATTTCTCAACCGCAAATTCTGACCAACAAATTCGATAAGGCGTTTCAAGATACCAACGATTACCGTCTTTATCGCCTTTATCGTATGGAACAATAAATTCTGATTTTGAACGAATGCCGTTTTGTTTTTCATCTTTGGTCATTTTATTGACATCATAAACCTCATCTTCTGTAACGATGCAGTAAAGATAACCTTTGCTAAAAACTCGCCGTCCGAAGCTATTTTTTATTGAATCAAATAAATATCTAATTTCCTTTTCGATAAGAGAATCCAAAAGCTCTTGATAATCTTGTAAATCTTCACAATCAGCAACAATCTCAAACTCAGTCCGAATGTTTGGATTTTCTGTTACTGCTTCCATCAGTTTTTGCGGTCGAGTTTGCTTTACTCTTTCCGCAATGCGAGTGCCTTCGATAACACCGACAAATTTACCGTTATCGCCGGTTGCTAAACCTTGTCCGCCATCTGTAATCAATCCAAGCAAGGTAATATCGCCTGCTTTGCCCAATGATCCTGGCCCGCTGCGCGACCTGACCCGGCTGTACTCCGTTCTCCGGGACGCCACCGGCGCTCTCAAAACCTGGAAACGGCTGTCCGAGGTCGATCCCCAGAACGTCGA